>NZ_CALFQK010000179.1:0-7066 GCF_937921195.1 uncultured Salinicola sp. | reverse complement strand
TGGTGTCGCGTGCCCTCGTCAACCTCTCCATCGGCGGCAAGCCGGTGAAGAAACTCTGGATCTAGGAGACGCGAGCAATGCGCCAATTCGACTTCATGGGCAAACGCCGCATCGCCTTCGTCGTCTCGATCGTGCTGACGATCGTGTCGATAGCGGCCCTCGCCCTCCTGCATCTCAACCTCGGTCTCGATTTCACCGGCGGCACGGTGGTGGAGCTCCACTACGCCGCAGTGCCGTCGCTGGACGATATCCGCACCCTGCTGGCCAACAGCGGGTTCGAGAACTTCCAGGTCCAGACCTTCGGCGCCACCGACGAGATCCTGGTGCGGCTGCAACAGACGTTCGACAACGACGTCGGCAACCAGGTGGTGTCCGCGCTGAGCAGTGGCGGGGCCCAGATCGACCTGATCCGCGCCGAGTTCGTCGGCGCCCAGGTGGGCGATCAACTACGCGACCAGAGCGGCCTGGGCATGCTGGTGGCGCTGGCCGGCGTCGCCGTCTACGTCGCCTTCCGCTTCCAGTACAAGTTCGCGCTGTGCGCGATCATCTCGCTGGGACACGACGTGCTGATCGTGCTGGGCCTGTTCGCGCTGTTCCAGTGGGAGTTCGATCTCACGGTGCTCGCCGGGATCATGGCGGTCATCGGCTACTCGCTCAACGACACCATCATCGTCTACGACCGAATTCGCGAGAACATCCGGCTGTCGCGCAGCGAGGACCTTCCGCAGATCTTCAACGAAGCGATCAACCAGACGCTCTCGCGCACCCTGGCCACGTCCGGTACCACTTTGCTGGTGCTGTTCGCGCTGTTCTTCCTGGGCGGCGACATGATCCACAACTTCTCGATCTCGCTGATCCTGGGGATCGTGGCCGGCACCTTCTCGTCGGTCTATGTCGCCGCGGCGCTGCTGATCGTGTTCAAGCTGGAGCGCCAGGATCTGATTCCGGTGAAGAAGGAAGAGGTCGAGGAGGAGCTGCCCTGAGCCGGCGCTTCGACGACACCTCCAGCCCCTCGCCCGTGCGAGGGGTTTTTTTTGACCGCGCCAGCGCCGCGCGGCCAATCGCCGACCGCAGCGGTTGCGGTATCATGCGGCTGCCGTTCTGATTCAGCCCGAGCCGCTCTGGTCCAACCCTCTCATGCAAGAGTGATCCATGGCCCCAATCTTCGCCGATAGCAGTGTCGCCCGCTGGCTCCTGGTGCTGGTGATGGTCGCCGGCATCTACTTCTTCATCGATTTCCTGGTGCCGGTGCTGGCAGCGCTGATCATCTGCGTCGCCAGTTGGCCGCTCTACTGTCGCCTGCTGGCGGCTTGCGGCCAGCGTCGGGCGCTGGCCGCCGGCATCGCGCTGGGCCTGATCGTCATGTGCCTGGTGATCCCCATGGTACTGGCCTGCTCATACGCCTTTCAGGAATTGAAAGGCTGGGTTGGCTGGCTGATGGTCGCCAACCAGCAAGGCATCCCCGCGCCGGACTGGGTTGCCGGCCTCCCCGGCATCGGCGAATGGCTGTCCGAGCAGTGGCAGGAGACGCTGGCGGAACCGCACGCACCGGAGTCTCTGATCCAGCTGGTGGGCGGCGAGCACATCGGCAATATCTCGCGCTGGGTGCTGGCGCTGGGGAGCAATGCGCTGCACCTGGCGCTGACCCTGCTGTTCATGCTGATCACGCTGTTCTTTCTCTACCGGGATGGTGCCGGCATGGCGCGCCAGCTGGATACGGTCGGCGAGCGGGTGCTGCCGGCGCGCTGGCAGCGATTCTCGCGGGTGGTGCCGGCAACGATCAGCTCCACCGTGATGGGCATGGGTCTGATCGCGCTGGGGGAAGGGCTGGTGCTCGGTACCGCTTACTGGATTGCCGGCATCCAGTCACCGGTGGTGCTCGGCGTGATCACCGCCTTCATGGCGCTGGTGCCGGGTGGCGCGCCGCTGACGTTCACGCTGGTCTCGCTCTATCTGGTCGCCACCGGGCACATGGCCAACGGCATCGGGCTGTTCCTGTGGGGCGCCGTGGAGCTGTTCGTCGTCGACAAGACACTGCGGCCGCGCCTGGTCGGCGGCCCGATCAAGCTCCCCTTCCTCCCCACCTTCTTCGGTCTGGTGGGTGGCGTGAAGACCATGGGGATCGTCGGCCTGTTCGTGGGCCCGGTGCTGATGGCGCTGCTGGTCGCCAGCTGGCGCGAATGGCTGCACGACGACAGCGCCCCGGACGCCCCGTCGGAAGCCGAGCGCTGGGGCTACGGCAAGCGCAAGCCGAGCGCCCTTCCGATCACGTCACCGGGTGCCTCCGGCTCTCACGGCAGGCAGAAGCGTCCCGCCGAAGCGACAGCGAGCACCAATGCCGACACCAACGCCGATATCAGTCGCTGAATGGTCGCGGGCACTCAGCGGCCGAGCCGCAGGCCATGGCGTTTCAACTTGCGCACTACGCTTGGCTGGCTGATCCCCAACCGTTCGGCCAGTTCATAGGTGCTGACGCATGACCCCGCCAGCGAGGCCAGAATGGCGCGCTCATGCGCCTCCATGGCCGCCCTGAGCCCCTGCCCCGGCGCCAGCGGGCTCTCACGCGGCGTGGGCGCCGCACTACCGGACCCGGTCGGCGGATCGCCGCCCGACGCCGCCCCGCCAGCGGACGACGCCACCGGCGCCCCGACGACGCCCCCCTCGGCGGACAGCCAGGCACGTTCCAGCCAGTTTTCCAGTTCCCGGATGTTGCCCGGCCAGTCGCCACCTATCAGCGTCTCCCAGGCGTTGGGATGGAGTATCTTGTCCCGACCGTAGCGGCGATTGAGTCGTTCGAGATGACGCTGGGCCAGCCCCCGGATATCCTCGCGACGCTCGCGCAGCGGCGGCAGCGACACCGGGATCACGTTGAGCCGGTAGTAGAGATCGAGCCGGAAGGCGCCCTCCTCGACCCTGCCGGCCAGATCCTGGTTGGTCGCCACGATCAGTCGGAAATCGACCTGGCGCGAGCGGGTGTCGCCCAACCGCATCACCGAGCCGTCCTGAATCACCTTGAGCAGCTTGGACTGCATCGTCAGCGGCAGCTCGCCGATCTCGTCCAGGAACAGCGTGCCGCCATGCGCCTGCTCCAGCAGCCCCGCCTTGCCCTGGCGTGAAGCCCCGCTGAACGCGCCGGGCTGGTATCCGAACATCTCCGACTCGAACAGCGACTCCGGTATGGCCGCGCAATTGACGTCGACGAACGCCCCGTCCCGCCGACAGCTCCAGCGATGCAGCTGACGTGCGAACGCCGTCTTGCCGACACCGGATTCGCCCAGCATCACCACGGTGGCGTCGGTGGGAGCGCTACGCTTCAACAGATGGACCATCTCGCGCATGATCCGGCTCCTGACCACCAGTTCGCCAACCGATGCATCGTCATCGTCGTCGGGCCCGTGGTGGCGGCGGAGATGCTCGGCGAAGCGGCGTTGGAGCAGCGCGTACTCGTCCTGCAGCAGGCGGAGATCGGTGAGGTCCCGCGAACGGCTGATCACGCGGATCAGCTTGCCGTCGGCGTAGACCGGGAAGGCCTCGGCGATGACCTGACGCCCGGTGCCGGTGCGCTGCATGATCTGCGCGGGCTGGCCGGTCCGAATGACTTCGAGGGAGACCGAGGGAGAGAGCACGCCGCTGGCCTGCAGCGCCTGGACGGTGGTGGCACGCAGCGCATCTCGGCTCAGGCCATAGACCGCAGCGCTGCCGGGGCTGACATCCAGGATGCGACCGCCGGCATCGACGATGAAGAGATGATCCTGGGCCGTCTGGATCAGCGCTTCCAGCGTCAAACGGGCCGCCCCCTCGTCCAGCGAGTCCGCCATTTCCGGTGCTCCTTTACCGATACGTCGATGCATCATTGATGCACGGATGGATCGGAAACGTCCATGCCTCGATTCGTGTTTGAATCACCTGAAAACAAAGAAGATTGTAAATCAGCATGTTACGACTTGGCACGATTCCTGCGAGTGCTAATCGACAATCACAACAGCAGGAGTCTCCATGCCAACGACACCGCCATACAACCAGCCCCTGGGCGGCAACGAAATGCCTCGCTTCGGCGGCCCCGCGACGATGATGCGCCTGCCGACGCAGAAGAGCGCTGAAGGACTGGATGCCTGCTTCGTCGGCATCCCGATGGACATCGGCACCTCCAACCGCCCGGGCACACGGTTCGGCCCGCGCCAGATTCGCGATGAATCCCGGATGCTGCGCCCCTTCAACATGGCGACCCGCGCCGCGCCGTTCGAAAGCCTGCAGGTGGCGGATATCGGCGACGTCCCGATCAACACCTTCGACCTCAAGAAGAGCGTCGATATCATCGAACGCTACTACGACGAGCTGCTGACCCACGACGTGATTCCGCTGACGCTGGGCGGCGACCACACCCTGGCGCTGCCGATCCTGCGCGCCATGGCGAAAAAGCATGGCCCGGTGGGGCTGATCCACGTCGATGCCCATGCCGACATCAACGAGCACATGTTCGGCGAGGCCATCGCACACGGCACGCCGTTCCGTCGCGCGGTGGAGGAAGGTCTGCTCGACTGCAACCGCGTTGCCCAGATCGGCCTGCGCGGCACCGGCTACGCAGCGGAGGAGTTTGACTGGGGGCGTCAACAGGGTTTCCGGGTGGTGCCGGCCGAGGAGTGCTGGCACAAGAGCCTGACGCCACTGATGGCGGAGATCCGAGACAAGCTCAAAGGCGGTCCGGTCTACCTGACCTTCGACATCGACAGTCTCGACCCCGCCTACGCGCCGGGAACCGGCACGGTGGAGATCGGCGGCCTGACCATCCCCCAGGCGCTGGAGATCATTCGCGGCGCCCATGGGCTCGATATCGTCGGCTGCGATCTGGTCGAGGTCTCGCCACCCTATGACGCTCACGGCCAAACCGCCGTGGTGGCCGCCAACCTGCTGTTCGAGATGCTCTGCATTCTCCCCGGCGTCAACCGCCGCTGACAGGCCGTCATCACGGTACCGTCACCCCTTGGATCGCCCGTTCCACAACAACAATCGCCGCTGATGCAGCGGCAGGATAGGACATCATGATGCTGGATCTCTTCGTCGTCGCACTCTACGCGGCCGGCATGCTCGGCCTGGGCTGGTGGGGCATGAAACGCGCCCGCAACCGGGAAGACTATCTGGTGGCGGGACGCCGCCTGGGCCCCGGCATGTATCTGGGCACGCTGTCGGCCGTGGTGCTCGGTGGCGCCTCGACCGTGGGCACGGTCAAGCTCGGCTACACCTATGGACTGTCCGGGCTCTGGCTCTGCGCCTCGCTGGGCCTGGGGCTGATCGTGCTCAGCGTGGTACTGGCCAAGCCACTGATGACTCTCAAGCTGTATACCGTGACCCAGGTGCTGGAGCGCCGCTACACCCCAGCCGCCAAGCTGATCAGCTCGATCATCATGTTCGCCTACGACCTGATGCTGGCGGTGACCTCGACCATCGGCATCGGTACGGTGCTGAGCGTGATCTTCGGCATGCCGGCCTGGCAGGCGGTCGTGATCGGCGGCATCGTCGTGGTGATCTACTCGACCATCGGCGGCATGTGGTCGCTGACGCTCACCGACATCGTGCAGTTCCTGATCATGACGATCGGCATGGTGGCGCTGCTGCTGCCGCTGACGATCCACTCGGTGGGCGGCTGGAGCGCGCTGCTGGACAAGGCGCCGGAGACCAGCTTCTCGCTGACCGCGATCGGCTGGGACACCATCATCACCTACTTCGTCATCTACTTCCTGGGCATCCTGATCGGCCAGGATATCTGGCAGCGCGTATTCACGGCGCGTTCCAGCAGTGTCGCCCGCAGCGCCGGCACCTTCGCCGGGATCTACTGCATTCTCTATGGCGTGATCGGCGCGCTGGTGGGTATCGCGGCGAGCATCCTGCTGCCCAATCTCGACGACGCCAACAATGCCTTCGCCGCCATCGCGCAGCTGGCCCTGCCGGACGGCATTCGCGGCTTGATCATCGCCGCCGCCATGGCCGCGATGATGTCCACCTCCAGCGCCGGGATGCTCGCTTCCTCGACCCTGCTGACCCAGGACATTCTCCCGGCGCTGCGCGGTGGCCGGGAAATCGAGGGCGTCAGGATCAACCGGCTCTGCACGGGCCTGATCGGCGTGGTGAGCGTGATCATCGCGATCAACGTCAGTGACGTCATCGGGGCCCTGACGGTCGCCTACAACCTGTTGGTCGGCGGCATGCTGATCCCGATGCTGGGCGCCCTGTTCTGGAAGCGCGCCACCACCACCGGCGCCATCGCCAGCATGCTGGCCGGCTGCATCGGCGTGATCGGCTTCATGCTCAAGGATGGGTTGCTGTCCAACTCCCCCATCTACGCCGGACTCGCTGCCGCGATGATCGCGTTCGTGGCGGGCAGCCTGCTCACCCGCCCGCATCCGGTGGCCTCCTCGACGCCCTGATCCGGCTAAAGCCCCCCGACTCCGAACGGGGATACGTGCCGATCCAGAACGAAAGTACACCCCAACGCAAAGCGCCCTGCCGGGAAAAACCCGCCAGGGCGCTTCTGTTGCTGTCCGCTATAGCGCGCGGGAGAGCGCCCTCCCGCCCCGGGGGTTCGAGCTGCTGCCGGAGGTGGCGGGGAGGTTCATGCGACCTTTCTCTTACAGCGGCGGCGGCAACGCTGTGTCATAACGTAAACGCTCGTTTGAGGAGCGCTCGTCGCCCCCGTTGCCGTGGCCAGCACGCACTCCGACGAGACAAGACAACAACTCACAAGGGATCGACACCATGCCAATGTCGCGCTCTCGGCAGCTGGCGCTGGGGATGATCGTCGGGGCCAGCGCCCTGCCGCTCCCGGCGCTGGCCGTCTCCAGCTTTCACGACACCTTCGACGACACCATCTTCTTCGGCGATAGCCTGAGCGACAGCGGCTACTACCGGGGCGCCATCGGCAGCGCGCTCTCGCTGACCCCTAGCCAGCAGGCCTTCATCGGCCGCTTCACCACCAACCCCGGGCCGGTATGGGCCGAGCGGGTCGCTGGCCACTACGCCAGCAACGCCCAGCCCAGCAACGTCGGCGGCAACGACTACGCCGCCGGTGGCG
>NZ_CALFQK010000178.1:0-18341 GCF_937921195.1 uncultured Salinicola sp. | reverse complement strand
CGGGCAAGACCTTCACCATGGCCAATGTCGTCGAGACGCTGCAGCGCCCGACCATCGTGCTGGCGCCGAACAAGACCCTGGCGGCCCAGCTCTACGGCGAGTTCAAGAGCTTCTTCCCGGACAACGCGGTCGAGTATTTCGTATCGTACTACGACTACTACCAGCCGGAAGCCTATGTGCCGTCGTCGGATACGTTCATCGAGAAGGACGCTTCGATCAACGACCATATCGAGCAGATGCGGCTCTCCGCGACCAAGGCGCTGCTGGAGCGTCGCGACGCGTTGATCGTGGTATCGGTTTCCGCGATCTACGGCCTGGGCGATCCCGAGCAGTACATGAAGATGCGCCTGCACTTCAATCGCGGCGAGCAGATCGACCAGCGCAGCTTCCTGCGCCGGCTGGCGGAGCTCCAGTACACGCGCAACGATGCCGACTTCCGCCGTGGCACGTACCGGGTTCGCGGCGACGTCATCGATGTCTTCCCGGCAGATGCCGAGGACGAAGGCGTGCGGGTCGAGCTGTTCGACGACGAGATCGACTCGATCCGGCTGTTCGATCCGCTGACCGGGGAGGTGCGAGGTCAGGTGCCACGGATGACCATCTACCCCAAGAGCCACTATGTCACGCCACGGGATACCATCCTCGGCGCGATCGACTCGATCAAGCAGGAGCTGGCGGACCGGCTCGAGTACCTGCGCAAGCACGAGCGCCTGGTCGAGGCCCAGCGGCTCGAGCAGCGCACGCTCTACGATATCGAGATGATGCTGGAGCTGGGTTACTGCAACGGCATCGAGAACTACTCCCGCTATCTTTCCGGGCGCGCGCCGGGGCAGGCGCCGCCGACGTTCTTCGACTACCTGCCGGACGACGCGCTGCTGTTCATCGACGAGTCCCACGTCAGCGTGCCGCAGGTCGGCGGCATGTACCGCGGCGACCGGTCGCGCAAGGAGACGCTGGTCGAGTACGGCTTTCGTCTGCCGTCGGCGCTGGACAACCGGCCGATGACGTTCGAGGAGTGGGAGGGCATCGTACCGCAGACGGTGTTCGTCTCGGCCACGCCGGGGCCGTACGAGGCGGAGCACGCGGGCCAGGTCGTCGAGCAGGTCGTGCGTCCCACCGGGCTGGTCGATCCGCAGATCGAGGTGCGTCCGGCCACGACCCAGGTCGATGACCTGCTCTCCGAGATCCGGTTGCGTGTCGATGTCGGCGAGCGGGTGCTGGTGACCACCCTGACCAAGCGCATGGCCGAGGATCTGACCGAGTATTTCGACGAACACGACATTCGGGTTCGCTACCTCCATTCGGATATCGACACGGTGGAACGGGTCGAGATCATTCGCGATCTTCGCCTGGGCAAGTTCGATGTGCTGGTCGGCATCAACCTGCTGCGTGAGGGGCTCGACATCCCCGAGGTATCGCTGGTCGCCATTCTCGACGCCGACAAGGAGGGCTTCCTGCGTGCCGAACGCTCGTTGATCCAGACGATCGGACGGGCCGCGCGTAACGCCCACGGCAAGGCCATCCTCTACGGGGATCGAATCACCGATTCCATGCGCCGGGCGATGGACGAGACCGAAAGACGCCGCAACAAGCAGATCGCGCACAATGAACGTCACGGCATCACGCCGATGACCGTGACCAAGTCCGTGGCCGACATCATGGAAGGGGCGCAAGCGCCGGGAAGCCGCAAGAGTGGGCGTAAGCGCACCGAGCAGCTGGTGGCGGAAGCCCCGGGCGACTACACCCGCGAGGCCTTGAGCCAGATGAACGCGCCGCAGCTGACCAAGGAGATCGGCAAGCTGGAGGATCGCATGCACGAGGCTGCCCAGAATCTCGAATTCGAGCAGGCCGCGAAGCTGCGCGACCAGTTGCAGACGCTCAAGGTCAGGTTGCTGGAGCTGGGATAGGCGAGGTCGGGAAACGCTCGAATGCCGGAAGGACCGGAAATACGTCGCGTTGCGGATCGGCTGGGCAGGGTGCTGGTCGGCAGACCGTTGGTTCAGGCCTGGTTCGCCTTTGCCGAGATCGAGTCGATGGCGGGGCGCCTGAGCCGAAGCCGGGTCACGGCCGTCGATTGCTGGGGCAAGGCGCTGCTGATCGCCTTCAGCGACGGGCACGTGCTCTACTCCCACAACCAGCTCTATGGCGTATGGCGCGTTCATCGCAGCGACAAGCCACCGGTGACGGGGCGGGTGCTGCGTGCCCGGTTGGCCACCGAGACGCATGCGGCCAGCCTTTACAGCGCCTCGGATATCTCGCTGTGGACGACCGAGACCGTTCGGCAGCAGCCATTCCTGGCTCGCCTGGGGCCGGATCTGTTGACGCATGATGTCTCGGCGGGGGATATCGAGGCGCGACTGTCGGACTCCCGCTTCGCGGGCCGTGGGCTCGGCGGGTTGCTGCTGGATCAGGGGTTCTATGCCGGTATCGGCAACTATCTGCGCTCGGAGATCCTGTTCTACGCCGGGCTACCGCCGAGAAAACGCCCCAGGGATCTGACGAGCTCGCAGCGCCGGAAACTGGCGTGCGTCATCCTGGCCACGATTCGGCAGGCCTACCGGGAAGCCGGCGTGACCAACCGTCCCGCATGGCGCAAGCGGCTGCAGCTGGCAGGGAAGCGACGCGGGCAGTGGCGGTTCGCCGTGTTCGATCGCGAGGGCCTGCCTTGCCATGCCTGCGGTTCGGCCATCGTTCGCGAAGCCGTCGCCTCTCGCCGCCTTTATCGTTGCCCCCACTGCCAGCCGGAGTGACAGGAAGCACCATCGTTCGGGTAGCGGCAGGACACGGTTTATACCGTTATCTTCGGTTTACCAAATCCATCGGCAAACTGCCAATTTCGGTTCCCTAGGGTATGATTGGCGGCCTTGAAGTTACCGACCCGCGGACGATCGATCCGCCGGGCAGTCACCGTGACCAGCAGGAGACCGATGATGACCGTGATCCGCCAAGAGGATCTCATTCAGAGCGTGGCCGACGCGCTGCAATACATCTCCTATTACCATCCCAAGGATTTCATTGATGCCATGCACGCGGCCTACCAGCGGGAAGAGAACCCTGCCGCGCGGGATGCCATCGCACAGATTCTGATCAATTCCAGGATGTGCGCCACCGGCCATCGGCCGATCTGTCAGGACACCGGTATCGTCACGGTCTTCGTTCACGTCGGCATGAACGTGCGCTGGGAAGCCGACATGAGCCTCGACGACATGGTCAACGAAGGCGTGCGCCGCGCCTACCTGCTGCCCGACAACGTCCTGCGCGCTTCGGTGCTGGCCGACCCCGACGGCAAGCGTCGGAACACCGGTGACAACACCCCGGCAGTGATCCACCACAAGCTGGTGCCGGGTGACACGGTCGAGATTCACGTGGCGGCCAAGGGCGGGGGGAGCGAGGCCAAGTCCAAGTTTGCCATGCTCAACCCGTCGGACAGCGTGGTCGATTGGGTGCTGGAACAGCTGCCCAAGATGGGCGCCGGCTGGTGCCCCCCCGGTATGCTGGGGATCGGCATCGGAGGTACCGCGGAAAAGGCCATGGAACTGGCCAAGGAAGCGCTGCTCGACCCCATCGACATTCAGGCGCTCCAGGCCCGCGGTGCCAGCAATCGTGCCGAAGAGCTGCGGCTGGAGCTGTTCGACGAGGTCAACCGGAGCGGCATCGGCGCGCAGGGGTTGGGCGGATTGACCACGGTGCTCGACATCAAGGTCAAGGATTATCCCACTCATGCGGCCAACAAGCCGGTGGCGATCATTCCCAACTGCGCTGCCACCCGCCATGTGCATTTCAGCCTCGATGGCAGCGGTGCGGCGCAGCTGCCGGCACCCAGGCTCGACGACTGGCCGGAGATCACCTGGGAAGTGGGCGAGGGCGTGCGCCGCGTCAATCTCGACGAGATCACCCCGGAAGCCGTGCGCGAGTGGCAGCCCGGCGATACCGTGCTGCTCTCCGGCAAGCTGCTGACCGGGCGGGACGCCGCCCACAAGCGGATGATCGATATGCTGGCCAGGGGCGAGAGCCTGCCGGTGGATCTGAAGAATCGCTTCATCTATTACGTCGGGCCGGTCGATCCGGTCGGCGACGAAGTGGTCGGACCGGCGGGCCCCACCACGGCGACGCGCATGGACAAGTTCACGCGGACGCTGCTCGAGGAGACCGGCCTGTTGGGCATGGTCGGCAAGGCCGAGCGCGGCCCACTGGCGATCGAAGCCATTCGCGACAACCAGGCGGTCTATCTGATGGCCGTCGGCGGCGCGGCCTATCTGGTGGCGCAAGCGATCAAGAAGGCGGAGGTGATCGCGTTCGACGACCTGGGCATGGAGGCGATCTACGAGTTCGAGGTCGAGGACATGCCCGTCACGGTGGCCGTGGACCATCTGGGTACGTCGGTTCACCAGACGGGCCCCGCCAGGTGGAAGGAGATCATCGCCGAGCGGGTCTAAGCGGCCAGGTGGCGGTCGATGGAGCTCGGGCCCGCGGCGCCGGGCCATTCAACGAAGAGATCGCGTCAAGGAGAGAGTCCCTGTGGGGCTCTCTCTTTTTTTCGGTATGATGTTGGTTCGACTAA
Organism: uncultured Salinicola sp.; assembly: GCF_937921195.1. Taxonomy (NCBI): domain Bacteria; kingdom Pseudomonadati; phylum Pseudomonadota; class Gammaproteobacteria; order Oceanospirillales; family Halomonadaceae; genus Salinicola; species uncultured Salinicola sp. Next base: position 13,780 of record NZ_CALFQK010000178.1, on the reverse strand, counting down.
CGATTTTTGGCGGAGAGGATGGTGATGCAGCGTAGCGGAAGATGCCGGACATGACCGTATTGATCGGCTGGCTGTTGTTCGTCTCCCACGTTGCCGGGATCGCCACGGCGATCATGGCGCTGATGTCCAGCCGCACCTCCCAGGGGGCCGTCGCCTGGATCGTGACGCTGATCAGCTTTCCCTATATCGCCGTGCCGATTTTCTGGACATTCGGCCGGCCCAGGTTCTACGGCTATGTCTCGGCGCGGGGTGAGCGGGACACCGTGCTGCGCCAGGTTCTTCAGCGCTATCGGCCGAACATGGAGTCGTTCATTTCGCGGCCGGAAGCGGTCAGCGGACGTATTCGTGCGGTCGAGGAGCTGGCCCGCATGCCGATGACCCGAGGCAACCGGGCGGAGCTGCTGATCGATGGCGATGCCACCTTCGACAGCCTGTTCGAAGGCATCGATCGTGCCGAAGAGTATATCCTCGTCCAGTTCTTCATCGTGCGCGCCGACGAGATCGGCCTGGCCTTCAAGCGCAAGCTGATCCACCAGGCGGAGCACGGCGTCAACGTCTATTTCCTCTACGACGAGATCGGCAGTCGCGGTTTGTCCGGCGGCTATCTGAGAGATCTGGAGGAGGCGGGGGTCCGGGTCTCGGCCTTCAATTCGTCACGCGGCTGGCGCCACCGGTTCCAGATCAACTTCCGCAATCATCGCAAGATCGTGGTGGTGGATGGCCGCGTGGGCTGGACCGGTGGGCTCAATGTCGCCGATGAGTATCTGGGGCGAGTCGAACGTTACGGACGATGGCGGGACACGCATCTCAAGCTCCAGGGACCGAGCGTGCTGGCGCTTCAGGAAGCCTTCTGGGAAGACTGGTACTGGGCGACCGGCGACATCCTGGCTCTCGGCTGGAAGCCCACGCAGATTCCCGATGCGTCCCAACATGTGGCGATCGTACCTTCCGGCCCGGCAGACGGGCGCGAAACGGCCAGCCTTCTGGTTCAACACGCCATTCACGGCGCCCGCCACCGTCTGTGGGTCACCAGCCCCTATTTCGTTCCCGATCACGGCGTCCAGGACGCGCTGACACTGGCGGCGCTCAGAGGCGTCGATGTCCGGGTACTGATTCCCGAGCGTCCGGATCATCTGCTGGTCTTTCTCTCCGCCTTCGCGTTCTTGCCGGAGATGATCCGCAATGGGGTCAAGATATACCGTTATCAGCCTGGATTCTTGCATCAGAAAGTCCTGTTGGTGGACGATCACACCTCGATGGTGGGGACGGTCAATCTCGACAACCGTTCTTTTCGGCTCAACTTCGAAGTCACCGCGTACGTTCCCGACAAGGTCTTTGCCGCCTCCGTTTTCGAGATGCTCGAGCAGGATTTCGCCAATAGCCGACAGGTCAGCCGGCGCGAACTCGAGGAGCGGCCGCTATGGCGCAAGCTGGTGTCACGGGCCACGTACCTGCTGTCGCCCGTGCAGTAGCGATGCCACTGGCGTGGCGCTCGACGTCATCAATGCATGAAGGGTTGCCGGGAGGCCCCCATTGAATCTAGAAACCAAATGGCTCGAGGACTTCGTGGCCTTGTCCAACACGAGGAGCTTCTCGGCTTCGGCGCGCCAGCGACATGTCACGCAGCCCGCGTTCAGTCGGCGCATTCGTTCGTTGGAACAAGCCGTCGGCGCCACCCTGGTGGACCGCTCGACCACGCCGGTCAGCCTGACGCCGGAAGGGCAGCTCTTCCTGGTGACCGCCAGGAATATCGTCGAGCAGCTCAACGACAGCCTGGCCCATCTCCGCGGTCTCGCGATGGACAACGAAGCCCTGGACATCGTCGCCGCCCACTCGCTGGCGCTGGCCTTCTATCCGCCCTGGATATCGCGCCTGCAGAAAGGCGTCGGCGAGCTGCCCACCCGGTTGGTGGCCATGAACGTCGGCGATGCCATCCACGTCCTTCGGGAGGGCAACTGCGACCTGATGCTGGCCTACCACGACCCCTACGCCACCATGCAGCTGGACGCCGAAATCTTTCCCTCGTTCTCCATCGGGCAGGTCAAGATGATTCCCGTCAGCGTTCCGGATGCCGCCGGCGAGCCGAGATTTTCATTCGATGGCGACGGGCCGATTCCGTTCTTGTCCTACACCCAGGGTGCCTTCCTCGGCCGCAGTGTCCGCATGCTGCTCAAGAACGAGCCAGGGCGCATGCGCCTCAAGACCGTCTACGAAACGGCGATGGCGGAAGGGCTCAAGGGCATGGCCTTGCAAGGGGTCGGGCTGGCCTGGATTCCCGATTTCTGCATCCGCGACGAACTGGCGAACGGAAAGCTGGTGCGCGCCGCGGGGAGCGACTGGGACATCCCGTTGGAAATTCGCCTGTATCGATGCTCGCTGGTTCACAAGCCCGGTGTCGAGAAACTGTGGCGCCGCATGATGAAGCTTCCCAGCGATTTCCTGCGTGCATGAGTCGCGCTCGGCACGGACGACGTTCCGCGGCTGGCGCGGGAAGCGCGGAAATCTCGTCTAGACTGGGTGTGTCGTAACAGGTCGATCATCCAAGGTTCGTCTTTACCGCCCGCGGTGACAGCAGACAATAGGGAATTCAACTTGATAGCCCTCTACTCCAACGCCGTCTCTTTCTGCCGATACTGGTTCGCCGTCGTTCGCGATTCAGTCAAGTTGTGGCTCGACCGCAACGCCTTCAGTTACGCCGGTTCGCTGGCGTTCTATACGCTTTTTTCGCTGGCACCAACCGTCATCATCGCGGTCACGGTGGTGGGGTTATGGCTGGGCGAGGATGCCGCCCGGGGCGAGATCGTGAACCGCCTGCAGGACACGCTCGGCCCCTCGGCGGCCAGCGCGATCGAGAGCGCCGTCGCGCAATCGAGCATCCAGGCCTCGGGCATCCTGCCCACGGTGGCGGGCTTCGTCACGCTGCTCATTGGCGCGACGACGGTGTTCGGTCAAATGCAGTTTTCACTTAATACCATCTGGGGGGTCGCGCCCAACCCGGATCGCAACAGTATCCTTCTATTTGCCAAGAAACGTCTGCTGTCGATGGCCGTCGTGCTGGCGATAGGGTTCGTGCTGCTCGTGTCGTTGATATTGGGTGTCATCGTGCAGGCGACGTTCAGCTACGCCGGGGACTGGGTCCCGGGCAGCGTGTTCCTGCTCGAGATCGCTCAGTTCGCGCTGTCCATCGTGGTCATAACGCTGTTCTTTGCCGCCATCTTCAAGGTGCTGCCGGATGTCGTGCTCTCCTATCGCGACGTGCTGCTGGGTGCTCTGGTGACGGCAGTGCTGTTCATCATCGGGCGCAACGCGATCGCGGCCTATCTGGCGCACACGGCCACCGCTTCGACTTACGGGGCGGCGGGCTCGGTCGTGCTGGTCCTGCTCTGGGTATATTACTCATCGCTGATCCTGCTGTTCGGCGCAGCGTTCACCCGAACCCATGTCCTGGCCAAGGGCGGCAGCATCATTCCTCGCAACACGGCCGTGGCAGTGCGCCATGAAGTGATCACAAAGGAGGAGGCATCTCATGACCCATCGGACGATAAGGGCCTGGGTGAGCGGGAGAGTCCAGGGCGTCAGCTACCGTGAACATGTACGCCGTCACGCGGAGCGCTGGGGCATTACCGGTCATGCGATCAATCTCGAGGACGGGCGTGTCGAGGTAACCGCCCACGGCGAAGCCATCGCCATCGCCGAACTGATCGATCAGCTCTGGGAAGGGTCGCCGGCCGCCGACGTCACCGATGTGGCGGTGGAAGACGCAACGTTCGCGGCGCCGGCGAGCTTCACCACAGGCTGAAGCCTGATGGCAACCATCTGGTCCGAGCGCTGCACCTCGCGATCGGACCAGATCACATCAGGGAGAGGGGGGTGTCGTGAGTGTCTCGACGATCCACTCGATCACGGCGGGGCCGTCGGCATTCATGCAGACTTCCGCCACCTTGCCTCGGGACCAGCGGGTGTCGACGAATTCGCGTCGCTCCGGTGCCATCAAGGTCTGGCCCTCGGCCAGACCGTCGGTGACCACGCTCAGATAGCCGCGCTCGACGCTAAACAGATCGGGGCGCATCAGCCATGCCAGTGCACAGCTGTCATGGGGACAACAGCCATCGATGCCCAGCGCCTGCTGATAGAAGGCGCGATAGAAATCGTAGCTCTCACCCAACACCTTACCCAGCGCGCCCTGGGCTTCGACGATGCGCGCCATGCTCTGCGGGTCCAGCACGCAACGGTGCGTGGCATCCAACCCCACCAGCGTCAGCGGCCAGTCGGCCTGCAATACCCGGGCCGCGGCGTGTGGGTCGTTGAATATATTGGCTTCCGCCACGGGGGTCACGTTACCGCCTTCACGGATCGATCCGCCCATCACCACCACTCGCTTGACCTTGTCGACCAAGCCGGGATCGAGCTGCAATGCGGCGGCGAGATTGCCCAGCGGGCCGACGGCGACCAGCACGACTTCGCCCGGACGGGCATTGACCTGATCGACGATGAACTGGGCGGCACTCTGCTTCAGGGCTTGTGTGGAGACCTCCGGCAACTCGATGTTGCCCAAGCCGTTGTCGCCGTGGATATGTCCCGGCGGCGGGTTCTTGGGCTTGACCAGCGGACCGGCGGCCCCCTGGGCAACGGGAATCGACTGACCGGCGAGCTCCGCGAGCAGCAGCGCGTTGTGGGTGGCGACTTCGATCGTGACGTTGCCGAAGGTGGTCGTCAGGCCCAGTAGCTCGATATCCGGGTGGGCCAGCGCGATGGCGATGGCCTGGGCGTCGTCGACCCCTGGGTCGGTGTCGAAAATGATCGGTGTCGGCATGAGGATTCCTAGGATCGGTTCGGGTGGCGCGCCACCAACTGCCGGCCGTCGGCACGGCGTTGGTGACGATGTTCAGGGCTGTGTTCTGGGCTATGTTCAGGGTGATGTTCAGAGGGTCGAACGCTCGACCGGGAGAGCGGGCAGGGTGGCCACGGCCTTCTCGGCGGCATCCGCATCGGGAATGCTGGGTTCGGCACCAGCCTTCTGGACACAGAGCGCCGAGGCGGTCGTCGCCAGGCGCAGCGCCTGCTCGACATCGTCGCCGCGCTGCCGTGCCGCCATGAAGTAGCCGATGAAGGTATCGCCGGCGGCCGTGGTGTCGATGGCCTCCACCTTGTGGGCGGCCAACATGACACGCTCACCGCGATGCTGATGACAGGCCCCCTGGCCACCCAGGGTCAAGACGACCTCCACCTCCGGCAAGCGCGTGGCCAGCGCCTCCAGCAGCGTGTCGGAATCGACGGACTCTTCCTGCCCGACCAGCGCAGCCGCCTCGCCGCGATTGAGGAACAGGAGCTGGCACAGATCTAGCGGCAAGTCGGCAATCTCCACGGAGAGCGGGGCCGGGTTGAATGCGACCGACAGACCCTTGCCGGCCGCCAGGCGCAGCATCTTCCCGGCGTCATTGCACTCGTTCTGGAGCAGGATCCAACTGCCGGGGGCGGCCGAGTCGACCAGGGAGCCGAGGCGACCGTCGTCAAAGCCGTGGTTGGCACCCGGATAGAGAATGATCGCGTTCTCGGCGGCGTCGTCGACCTGGATCAGCGCATGGCCGCTGGCGTCATCGGTCAACTCGATATCCGCGACGTCGACGCCGGCGCGGCTCAACGGCGCCAGCGCCCACCGGTCCCCCTCGTTCAGGCGCCCCCAGTGGACCACGCACCCGCCGGCGCGCGCCAGTGCCAGCGACTGATTGGCACCTTTGCCCCCTAGTACCCGATGCAGGCTGGTACTGGAGAGCGTCTCGCCCGGGCGCACCAGGTGCGGAACCCGGTAGACGTGGTCGATGTTGATGGAGCCGTAGTTGTAGATCCTCGGAGTGTCGTTCGCCATCAGGCGCGCTCCTCGTTCAGCCAGGTGCGCAGGTTGTCCGCGGTCAGGTCGACGACGCGCTGGCGCGCTTCCGGCGTGACCCAGGCATTGTGCGGCGTCACGATCAGGTTGAGCGGCTCGGACAGGGCATCGAGCAGGGGGTGTCCCTCCCGTGGCGGCTCGACGGGCAGGCTATCGACAGCCAGCCCGCCCAGGCGCCCATCGCGGAGGGCGGCGAGCGCCGCGTCCTCGTCGAGGATTCCTCCGCGAGCACAATTGATCACCAGCGCATCCGTCTTCATCGTCGCCAGCGCCTCGCGGTCGACCAGACCACGAGTCGCTTCCGTCAGTGGGCAGTGCAGACTCAGCACATCCGCTTCACCCAGTAATGCCGCCAGCGGTGGACGCGAATCGTCGGCCTCATTGCCAGGGCGTGCGGTGAAGGTGACACGCATGCCGAAGGCTTCACCCAGCTTGGCCACCGCCGTACCCAGCACGCCGCTGCCGACGATCACCAAGTGCTTGCCCGCCAGCTGCAACGTGCGGTGATCGAGCAGGCAGAAGATGTCGCTTCTCTGCCAGGCACCATCACGCACGTCGGTCTGATACAGCGGCAGTCGTGCGGCCAGGGCCAGCATCAGCATCAAGGTGTGCTGGGCGACGCTCGCCGTGCCGTAGGCCGCAACGTTGCGGACCAGGACGCCACGACGTTCGGCCGCGGCCATGTCGATGTTGTTGGTGCCGGTGGCCAGCACGCAGATCAGCTTCAGATCGGGGAGCGCATCGATCAGCTCGGCATCGATGACGACCTTGTTGGTCAACGCGATGGTGGCCCCCTCGAGCCGGCCGAGCGTCTCGTCCTTGGCCGTCAGCTGATGAGTCACGAGATCGTCGACGAGCGCGCGAACCGGCGCGAGGTCGACGTCGTCGCCGAGGGAAGCGGCATCCAGAAGTACGGCTTTCATGCGTCTTTTCCTTGTCTCTTTTCCGTCCCGACGGTCGTCGCCTGGCGGTCGCTGGCGTGTGGACGACGACATCGGCATTGTCAGCCGGTAATATTGCCTGCGACCGGCCGCTACGCGCTATACTATGCGGCTTTCGAGCTTGGCTTGGGAAGGTCCGTATGGCCACCGGTCATGCCGAAGAACGACTGAAAAACCGACTAAAGGATGGCGCGACGCTCGTCGGGAGAAGCGCGCCTGGATATTGCCAGCAAGCCGCTCGATTACCGGCCGGCGACCCTGGCAGTCATAGAGAGTGACGACATCATGCCCATCTATGAATACGAGTGTAAGGCTTGCGGTCATCGGTTGGAAAAGCTCCAGAAGATCAGCGCCGCGCCGTTGACGGATTGCCCCGCCTGCGCGCGCGCCGAACTGTCCCGCCTGGTCTCTGCGGCCGGCTTTCGGCTGGCCGGCGACGGCTGGTACGAGACCGATTTCAAATCGGGCAGCAAGAAGAACCTCGTTGGCGATGGCGCCAAACCCGCCGCGGCCGGCGACAGCGCCGGCAAGTCGGATGGCGCCAGCAAGGCGAGTGGCGAGAGCAAAGCGTCGGCCTGAATACCGTCTTCACCATTTTTAGCTTCATAATCTTAGGATCCAGCATGCGCAGTCATTATTGCGGCCAATTGAACGAGTCATTGATCGATCACGAAGTCACGCTCTGCGGGTGGGTCCATCGCCGCCGCGACCATGGCGGTGTCATTTTCCTCGACATGCGCGATCGAGACGGTGTCGCTCAAGTGGTGGTGGATCCCGACACCGCGGAGGCGTTCGCCAATGCCGACCGCTCGCGCAGCGAATACGTGCTGCGTATCGTCGGTCGTATTCGACTGCGCCCCGAAGGCACCCAGAACCCCAACATGCCCACCGGCATGATCGAGGTGCTGGCCAAGCAGGTCGAGGTACTGAATACCGCCGCCACGCCACCTTTCCAGCTCGACGAGCATGGCAAGGTCGGCGAGGAAGTGCGGCTGAAGTACCGCTATATCGACCTGCGCCGGCCGGAGATGATCGAGAAGCTGCGCCTGCGCTCGCGCATCACCCACAGCGTGCGTGCCTATCTCGAGGATCAGGGCTTCCTCGACATCGAGACGCCGATCCTGACCCGCGCCACGCCGGAAGGCGCGCGGGACTATCTGGTACCCAGCCGGACCCACGATGGCCACTTCTTCGCGCTGCCGCAGTCTCCGCAGCTGTTCAAGCAGCTGCTGATGGTGTCCGGCTTCGACCGCTACTATCAGATTGCCAAGTGCTTCCGTGACGAGGACCTGCGCGCGGATCGTCAGCCGGAATTCACCCAGATCGATATCGAGGCGTCGTTCATCGACGAGCAGGAGATCATGGGGACCACCGAGCAGATGGTGCGCCAGCTGTTCCAGGACGTGCTCGACGTGGCGCTGCCGGCATTCCCACGCATGCCCTACAGCGAAGCGATGCAGCGTTACGGTTCCGACAAGCCGGACCTGCGAATCCCGCTGGAACTGGTGGATGTCGACGACCTGATGCAGTCGGTGGACTTCAAGGTCTTCTCCGGCCCGGCCAAGGCCGATGACGGCCGCGTCGCGGCGCTGAAGGTGAGCGGTGGCGCCAAGCTGTCGCGCAAGGAGATCGACGACTACACCAAGTTCGTTGGCATCTACGGTGCGAAAGGCCTGGCCTGGATCAAGGTCAACGAACGCGCCAAGGGACTCGAAGGCCTGCAGTCGCCCATCGTCAAGTTCATGGAAGGCATCGTCGAGCAGCTACTGGATCGCGTCGGTGCCGAGGATGGCGACATCATCTTCTTCGGTGCGGACAAGGCGCGTATCGTCAACGAGGCGATCGGCGCGCTGCGCGTCAAACTGGGTGAGGACCTCGATCTCTATACCGCCAAGTGGGCGCCGCTGTGGGTGGTCGATTTCCCGATGTTCGAAGCCGACGACAACGGTCGGCTCTCCGCGCTGCACCATCCGTTCACGGCGCCATCCTGCTCGCCGGAAGCATTGCGGTCATCGCCGGCGACGGCGCTGTCCCGCGCCTACGACATGGTACTGAACGGCACCGAACTGGGTGGCGGCTCGATCCGTATCCACGATCAGGCCATGCAGCGTGCCGTGTTCGAGGTGCTCGGCATCGGCAAGGATGAGGCGGAGGAGAAGTTCGGCTTCCTGCTCGATGCGCTGCAGTACGGCGCACCGCCCCATGGTGGCTTGGCGTTCGGTCTCGATCGACTGGTGATGCTGATGACCGGATCACGCACGATCCGCGACGTGATCGCCTTCCCCAAGACCCAGAGCGCCGCGGACCTGATGACCGATGCCCCGGGCGAGGTCACCAACCAGCAGTTACGCGACTTGCATATCCGCCTGCGTCAGAAGGCGCAGCCGGAGTCCACAGGCGAATGACGCGTCTGTTCTGGCAGGACGCCGGCGCCCCAGGTGGGCGCCGGCGTTGTTTTGCCGGTATCTTTCAGGCTCGACGCCGCTCCGGCCACGTCCACGAGATGTGTTCAAAGAGCGGACCCCGGACATTGCCATGAGGAGGCATGATTGGCGGGCCATGGCAGAGGAGTCGGGCGCTTGATCCTGCTGGGCATCGACCCCGGTTCGCGAGTCACCGGCTACGGCGTCATCGATGTCGCGGCCAAGCCGCGCTATGTCGCCAGTGGCTGTATCCGCATCGACGGAGAGGACCTGGCCCAGAAGCTGGCGCGAATCTATGCCGGCATCAGCGAGTTGATAGGTGAGTACCGGCCTTCGGAGTTTGCCATCGAGCGGGTGTTCATGGACAAGAACGCCGACTCGGCGCTCAAGCTCGGTCAGGCACGAGGCAGCGCGATCGTGTGCGCGGCCAATCATGGCCTGCCGGTCCACGAGTACGCCGCTCGCCAGGTCAAGCAGGCGATCACCGGCAATGGTGGCGCCGAGAAGGCGCAGATTCAGCACATGGTGACGGCACTGCTCTCCCTGGATGCGCCCCCGCCGACCGATGCCGCCGACGCATTGGCCATCGCACTGACCCACGGTTACGCTCGACAAGGGTTGCTGACCGTCGCGCCCAAACGTCGTGGAAAACCCTCGCGAGGCGGGAGATGGCGGGACTTCAAGCCGGATTGTTAGCCGCGTGTCGGCGGCTAGTCAGTTGAATCGGCTATGCGTATAGTGGACGCGGTCAGAGTAAGGACACGGATGGCATGATTGGACGTTTGCACGGCACGCTGTTGGAGAAACACCCCCCCTGGATCGTCATCGATGTGCACGGTGTGGGCTACGAGCTCGAGACGTCGATGACGACGCTGGTTTCGATGCCCGGCGTAGGGGAAGAGGTGCGCGTCTACACGCACCTCAGCGTGCGGGAGGACGCTCACCTACTTTACGGCTTTGCCCGCGATGAAGAGCGTCAGCTGTTTCGGGCGCTGATCAAGGTCAATGGCGTCGGCCCCAAGCTGGCGCTGGCCATCCTCTCGGGCATGGACACCGATGCCTTCATCCGCTGTGTCATGGATGGCGACAGCAAGGCGTTGACCAAATTGCCCGGCGTCGGGAAGAAAACGGCCGACCGGCTGATCGTCGAGATGCGCGACCGCTTCCCGCATTGGCAGGAGGGGCAGGGAGCGCTACTCGAGACTGGCAATGTCGCCGCGCGGCCGTCGTCCGACCCCCACGCGGATGCCGAGGCGGCATTGGTGACCTTGGGTTACAAGCCCCCAGAGGCTTCCCGCATGCTGTCCGGTCTGGACAAGAATCTGCCGACCGAGGCGCTGATCAAAGCAGCGCTGTCACGCCAGTTGGCTGGATAACGCACCCATGATTGAACCCGATCGCCTGGTGGCAGCGCCACCGCAGCAGGGCGAGCAGCAGGTCGACCACGCCATCCGTCCCCGCCGGCTCGACGATTATATCGGCCAGCCCCGGGTGCGCGAACAGCTGGACATCTTCATCTCCGCGGCGCGAAAGCGCGGGGACAGCCTCGATCACACCCTGGTTTTCGGTCCGCCCGGACTGGGAAAGACGACGTTGGCCAATATCATCGCCGCCGAGATGGAAGTGGACATCAAGTCCACCTCCGGTCCGGTACTGGAACGTGCTGGCGATCTGGCCGCGATGCTGACCAATCTGCAACCGGGGGACGTGCTCTTCATCGACGAGATTCACCGTCTGCCGGCCGCGGTGGAGGAGGTTCTCTACCCGGCCATGGAGGATTTCCAGCTCGATATCATGATCGGCGACGGCCCGGCGGCGCGTTCGATCAAGCTCGACCTGCCCCGGTTCACGCTCGTGGGTGCCACCACGCGTGCGGGCCTTCTGACCTCACCGCTACGCGACCGATTCGGGATCGTCCAGCGGCTCGAGTTCTATGCCATCGACGAGTTGACAGAGATCGTCACACGCTCGGCGCGCCTGCTCGACGTGCCGGCCGATGTCGCCGGCGCCCGGGAAATTGCCCGCCGGGCCCGGGGGACCCCAAGGATCGCCAATCGCCTGCTACGGCGGGTACGCGACTTCGCAGAGGTCAAGGGCAACGGTAGCGTCGACGCCTCGATCGCCGATCAGGCACTCAACATGCTCAACGTCGACAGCCATGGGCTCGATCACATGGACCGACGGCTGCTGTTGGCGATGATCGAGAAGTTCGATGGCGGACCGGTCGGGGTCGATAGCCTGGCGGCCGCCATCAGCGAGGAACGCGACACGATCGAGGATGTCATCGAGCCCTATCTGATCCAGCAGGGGTTCATGATGCGCACCGCCCGTGGGCGCGTCGTCACTCGCTCCGCCTACAGCCACTTCGGTATCGCGCCCAGCGAGCAGGCGCCCCAGAGCGAACCCCCAAACCATGGCGGCTCCGGCAATGAGTGAATTCATCCTGCCGGTGAAGGTCTATATCGAGGATACCGACGCTGGTGGCATCGTGTACTACGTTAACTACCTGAAATTCATGGAGCGTGCGCGGAGCGAGTGGTTGAACGCATTGGGCTTCGGTCAACGTGGGCTGATCGAGCAGGGCGTACAACTGGTGGTACATTCGCTCCAGTGCCGCTATGCACGCCCTGCGCGGCTCGATGACCGGCTGGAGGTGACAGCCGGCGTCGGCCGCCTTTCCGCCTGCTCGTTGAAATTCGTGCAGGCAGTCCGGTACGACGGGGATACATTATGCGAAGCGACGGTCGATATTGCGTGTGTCGACGCGCAACGCCTGAAACCGAGACGTTGGCCCAGCGAACTACACGCGGCGCTGACATCCGCCATTCCAAGCCAGTGATTCGAGGATTTTCGTGAACGACTCCATGTCCATCCCCCATCTGATCATGAACGCCAGTCTGGTGGTCCAACTGGTCATGCTCCTGCTGTTGGCCGCTTCGGTCGCTTCATGGGTCGTCATCTTTCAACGCAGCTTCGCGTTGAGTCGAGCCAGAAAGGCGCAGAAAGCGTTCGACGAGCGTTTCTGGTCAGGCGTCGATCTCAATGAACTCTATCGTGACGTGCCGGAGAACTACGAAGCGCAAGGTTCGGAACATGTGTTTCGCGCGGGATTCCGTGAGTTCAATCGCCTGATGCCCAAGACGCGCAGCAGCGAAGCCGTGCTGGACGGTGTACAACGTTCCCAGCGGGTGGCGCTATCGCGTGAGGAGGACAACCTCAACGACAAGCTCACCCTGCTGGCCACGGTGGCGTCGGCCAGCCCCTATATCGGCCTGTTCGGTACCGTCTGGGGCATCATGGGTTCCTTCCAGAGCCTGTCGATGGCGCAGCAGGCGACGCTCTCGACCGTGGCCCCCTGGATCGCGGAGGCCCTGGTGGCGACGGCCATGGGCCTGTTCGCGGCGATTCCGGCGGTGATCTTCTACAACCGGTTGTCATCCATCGCCAGCCGTCTGCTCGGCGAGTACGAGGATTTCGCCGAAGAGTTCCATTCGATTCTGCACCGTAACCTGCAAGGTCGCGGTGGCAACCCGGCGGCCTGAGGCGGAGGTTCAACATGGGTGGACCCTATAGCCGCCATCATCGGCGCAAGCCGATGGGCGAAATCAACGTCGTACCGTTCATCGACGTCATGCTGGTACTGCTGGTGATCTTCATGATCACCGCCCCGATGCTGACCCAAGGCGTGCAGGTCGACCTGCCGCAGGTCACGTCGGAGCCGATCGATACCGACGAGCAGGAGCCGATCATCGTCTCCGTGGACAGTCAGGGCGAATACTTCATATCGCTGGGCGAGCAGGACAAGGCAGTCACGTTGCAGACCGTCGGCGACCAGGTGGTGGCGATCCTGGAGCGTAAGCCCAACACGCCGGTCATGGTGCGTGGTGACAAGAATGCATCATATGGGCAGGTCGTGACATTGATGAGTACGCTGCAGATGGCAGGTGTGGCGAATGTCGGATTGATTTCCGAGCCGCCGCAAGGCAACGACGGGTAAGGAGTCAGCATGGCGAAGCGAAACCGCCGTGTCGGTTACGGCTTGCCCGTCGTTCTGGCGATCGCCGTTCACGTGGTGGCACTACTGTTGACGATGCTGCGTCTGCCGGATAGCGAGCCTACGCCCAGCTCGTCCTCGGTGGTGCAGGCCACGCTGGTCAGTGATGTGACCGCAACGGACCAGGCACAGTACGCCCAGGAAGCGCGGGCGCGTGCCGCTCAGCGGCAAGCGGAGGAAGCCGCCCAGCAGGCAGCTGAACAACAGGCGCAGGAAGCCGCGCAGCAGGCTGCCGAGGAGCAAGCCCAGGAACAGGCCCGGCAGCAGGAGGCTCAACGGCAGGCCGCCGCGGAACAAGCCCAGGCAGAAGCCGAGCGTCGCCAGCAGGCAGCGGAACAGGCGGCGGCCGAGCGTGCCAAGGCTGAAGAGCAGCGGAAAGCGGCAGAGGCCGCGCGACAGGCCGAGCGCGAGAAACAGCAAGCCGAAGCCGAGGCGGCCAAGCAGCGCCAGGCGGAGGAGGCGAAGAAGGCCGAAG
>NZ_CALFQK010000177.1:0-4744 GCF_937921195.1 uncultured Salinicola sp. | reverse complement strand
CACTGGCCGGCGAACTGTGGCCGGCTGGCGAGCCAGAAGAAACCCTTGGAGCGCAGCAGGCGGCCGTCGCCCCAGTCGCCGTGCAACAACTCGAAGAAGCGCTGCGGGTGGAACGGGCGGCGCGCCTCGAAGCTGAAACTGGAGATCCCGTACTCCTCGGTCTCGGGGACGTGCTCGCCGCGCAGCTCCTTGAGCCAGCCAGGGGCGAGCTGGGCCTTCTCGAAGCTGAAGCGGCCGGTGTCGAGCACCCGATCCAGCGCGACCTGACCGTGACTGATGGGCAGGATCTCGGCCTCGGGGTTGAGGCTTTTCAACACCGCCTCCAGTTCGCCAAGGGTGCGCGTATCGATCAGATCGGATTTCGAGATCAGCAACACGTCGCAGAATTCGATCTGATCCACCAGCAGGTCGGCGACGTTGCGCTCGTCCTCTTCGCCCAGGCTTTCGCCGGCTTCCGCCAGCGACTTGGCCTCATGGTATTGCGAAAGGAAGTTGGCGCCGTCGACCACGGTGACCAGGGTGTCCAGTCGGGCGACCTGGGACAGGCTGCGCCCCTGTTCATCCTCGAAGGTGAAGGTCTCCGCCACCGGCAGCGGCTCGGAGATGCCGGTGGACTCGATCACCAGGTAGTCGAAGCGTCCTTCGTCGGCGAGCCGATTCACCTCGATCAGCAGATCCTCGCGCAGCGTGCAGCAGATGCAGCCGTTGCTCATCTCGACCAGTTTCTCTTCGGCACGGTTGAGATCGACCTCGCGCTCCACCAGGGCGGCATCGATATTGATCTCGCTCATGTCGTTGACGATCACCGCAATGCGCCGGCCGTCGCGATTGTTGAGCAGATGATTCAGCACCGTCGTCTTGCCGGCGCCGAGAAAGCCGGACAGCACGGTAACGGGCAATGGGTTCATGGATTCCTCCAGCAAGGTCGGTCCGGGTCGGCCTCGGTATCGAATGGGCCATGGATGTTGGGGTCGCCGGCACTCGGCGTGTCAGGCGCTGTGCCGCCTGGCGTAGTGATGCTCGCGCTGCTCCTGACGCTGCTTGGCCTCGAGACACAGCGTGGCGGTGGGTCTCAGCAGCAATCGCCGCAGGCCGATGGGCGCGCCGGTCTCCTCGCAGAAGCCGTAGCCCTGTACGTCGCCGCCCTCATTCAGCCGCTTCAGCGTGCCGACGATCTTGCGCAGCAGGCGTGTCTCGCGGTCGGCCTGGCGCAGCAGCAGACGCAGCGTCTCCTCGTTGGCGGCCAGATCGGCTTCGTCGCCAGCACCACGGCTGTCGACGATGGTGCGGCGGGTCTCTTCCAGCGCGGCTTCCAGCTCAGCCTGCTCCGCCAGTAGACGCCGCCTGAAGAAGTCGAGCTGAGCCTCGTTCATGTAGGCACCTTCGGGCATTGCCAGCAGTTGGCTCTCATCCTCGATAAGCGGTAACGGCATGGCGGCCTCCTCGGGAGCGTCTCGACCAATTAATGTTATAACATAACAGTAAAAACGCCAACACTCTTCTCTCCCTGCTCGGAAACGAACATGAAATGCAGTCATTAGCGAAAGTCGAATGCGCTTTGCGGCGGATTTTGCCCACACTGTGACAAAACCATGACACCGAAAGCGCCCCTAAAAAGATCGACAAATCGCGCGGTCGGTGTCGCCTATAACAACCTCCGTCCCAGGAGATCCGCCATGCCACGACGTCTCGAACCCTCCAGCTCCCTCTCGCTACGCCTGCCGCTTTCCCTGTTGGCCACGCTGCTACTCGGCTGCGGCCTCACCGTTGCGGCACAGGGCGCCGAGGAGTGCCCGCAGCGCGGGGATCTGGCGCCCATGTACTGCGATGCCGACGGCGACCTGGTCGCGGATGCGCCGAGCGACGAATCCCAACTCCTCGATCCCGATCCGCTGGTCTTCGCCTACACCCCGGTCGAGGATCCGGCGATCTACGCCGATATCTGGGAACCGTTCATCGAGCACCTCCGCGACGTGACCGGCAAGGACGTGCGCTTCTACGCCGTGCAGTCCAACGCCGCCGAGATCGAAGCGATGCGCAGCGGACGCATCCAGGTCGCGGGCTTCTCCACCGGGCCGACGCCGTTCGCGGTCAATCTCGCCGGGGCGGTGCCGTTCGCGATCATGGGCAGCGACGATGGCGAGTTCGGCTACACCCTGCAGGTCTACACCCGCAAGGACAGCGGCATCGACGAGCTGAGCGACCTCAAGGGCAAGCGCGTCGCGCACACCTCGCCCACGTCCAACTCCGGTAACCTGGCGCCACGCGCCCTGTTTCCCGAGCAGGGCATCACCCCCGACGAGGACTACGAAGTGGTCTACTCGGGCTCCCACGATCAGTCGATGCTGGGCGTGGTCGCGGGTGACTATGATGCCGCGCCGGTCGCCTCCGAGGTGGTCGATCGCATGGCCGAACGCGGCCTCTACGACCCGGAAGAGGTCAAGATCGTGTTCGAATCCAAGCGCTTCCCCACCACCTCCTATACCTACGCCTACAACCTCAAGCCCGAGCTGATCGACAAGATCAAGGAAGCCTTCTTCAGCTTCGACATGAAAGGTACCGAACTGGGCGAGGAGTTCGACGGCGTGACCAAGTTCGTCCCGGTGACGTACCAGAAGGATTGGGAAGTGATTCGTGACATCCAGGATGCCAACGGCGTCGTCTACTCACAGGAAAACATCGAATAGCCCGGTTCGTGATCTAGCACGGTCATCCTGCAGACCAACCGGACGGCGCCGACACTCGGCGCCGTTTCTCCACGAGGATCCCTCATGCTGCGCATTCAGAATCTGGTCAAACGGTACGGCCATGGCGAGCCGGTGCTGCGCGGGCTCGATCTCGACGTCCCCGGTGAATCGGTGGTCTCGATCATCGGCGCCTCGGGAGCCGGAAAGAGCACCCTGCTGCGCTGCATCAACCGCCTGGTGGAACCCACGGAAGGCAGTATCGAGCTCAATGGCCTGGAGCTGACGTCTCTCAAACGCGAAGAGCTGCGCAAGGCGCGCCGGCGAATCGGGATGATCTTCCAGGGCTTCAACCTGGTGGACCGGCTGACGGTGATGGAGAACGTCCAGTGCGGGAGGCTGGGCTACATCCCCTACTGGCGGGCGGCGCTGCGCAAGTACCCGGCGGAAGACATCGAGCGCGCCTATCACCTGATGGAGCGCGTCGGCATCGCCCACTACGCCAACAAGCGCGCCGATGCGCTCTCCGGCGGCGAGCGCCAGCGCGTCGGCGTGGTGCGTGCGTTGATGCAGCAACCGGAAATTCTGCTCGCCGACGAACCCACGGCCTCGCTGGACCCGGTCAGTTCGCGCCAGATCATGGAGCTGCTGCAGAATCTGTCCCGGGAGCTGTCGCTACCGGTACTGATCAATATCCACAACGTGGCCGAGGCACGGGAATACACCCAGCGCATCGTCGGCATGCGCTTCGGCAAGCTGATCTTCGACGGCGTTCCCGCCGATCTGGATCAGGAAGCGATGGACGCCGTCTACAGCGGCACGCCGGGCGACGAGCGCCAACAAGCCGACGCTGGCCCGGCGCAGGCCAGGACGGTGGTGTCATGAGCACGGGCACAGACCGGACAGCGCCTCCATCGCCACGACACTGGCGCAAGCCACCGTTCATCGCCAACCCGCTGCTGCGCTGGGGCCTGGTCGTCGGCGTCGCGATCTATGCCATCTGGGCGATCTCGATCCTGCCTTTCGATCTCGATCGCATCAGCCAGGGCATGACCCGAGCCGCACGCATCTTCTCCGGCGCCTTCCCGCCCAACTTCGACCGTTACGAACTGCTCATCGACGGCTTTCTCGAAAGCCTGCAGATCGCCATCCTGGCAACGCTTCTGGGTCTCGCGTTGAGCCTACCCATCGCGTTCATGGCGGCCCGCAACATCGCCGCCAGGCCGATCTACGTGATCGGGCGAGCGATCATCATTCTGGCGCGCAGTTTCCATCCGGTGATCGTGGCGATCCTGTTCGTCAAGGCCGTTGGCTTCGGTCCGGTGGCCGGCATCCTGACGCTGACGCTCTACTCGATCGGTTTCGTCGCCAAGATGCTGGCCGAACGGATCGAGGAGATCGACTGGGGTCAGGTGGAAGCGCTTCGGGCCAGCGGCACCCGCTATATCGGCGTGCTGCAGTTCGCCGTGCTGCCGCAGATCATGCCGCGCCAGATCGGCCTCGGCATCTATCAACTCGACAGCAACCTGCGGGCCTCGGCGGTGGTCGGCATCGTCGGCGCCGGCGGCATCGGCTCCACGCTGATGAACGCCTTCGGTCGCTACGACTACGACTTCGCCCTGGCGATCACGCTGGTGATCATCGGCGTGATTCTGGTCAGCGAAGCGATCAGCGGTCGGATCAGGAGGAACATCGGATGACCCTACAGACGACCACGACCGTTGCCGAGCGCACCTGGGCGCGCTACACCCCGCAACAGCGCTGGAAGCGCTTCGCCACGATGCTGGTGGTTGCAGCTGCCGTGGTCTGGGCGGTGGAGAGCATCGATATCATCTGGCCGTGGGTGTGGGATGCCCCGGCCCAGGTCGGCGACCTGTTCGGACGCATGGTGCCGCCGGACGTGAGCAATCTGCGGGCGATTCTGTGGGCACTGGTCGAGACGCTCAATATCGCCACGATCGCCACCTTCGTGGCCGTCTTCGTGTCGCTGCCGATCGCCTACATCGCGGCCCAGAACACGACACCCAACCGTTTCACCCTATGGCTGGGGCGCTTCATCC
>NZ_CALFQK010000176.1:0-26185 GCF_937921195.1 uncultured Salinicola sp. | reverse complement strand
GGTGTGACCCAACCGGCCCTGCGGGGGCTGTTCTACTTCGTCGGCGCGGTCACGGTGATCGGCCTGCCACCACTCTCGGGCGCCATCGGCAAGGCGCTGCTGCTGAATGCCGCGCTACCCAGCGAGCAGCCCTGGCTATGGTCGCTGCTGCTGCTGTCGAGCCTGGCCGGGCTCGTCGCCATGGCGCGTAGCGGCTCGACCGTGTTCTGGAAGGCGGGGCGCGGCGATAGCGATGGCCCCAGGTTGAAGCCGGCGATGCTGGCCGGGCTGCTCCTGCTGATCGGCGCGTCACCGGCACTATCGATTCTCGCCGCCCCGATCACACGATTCACCGATGCCAGCGCCACTCAACTGCTCGATCACGACGCCTATGCCGAGGCGATCCTGTCCCGCAACGTTGCCGGAGGTGACTCATGATTCCTCCCACTCGCTGGCTGCCGATGCCGGTATTGTCGCTGCTGCTGCTGGTGGTCTGGCTACTGCTGCAGCAGAGCGTCGCGCTGGGGCAGTGGCTCCTCGGCGGCGTGCTGGCGATCCTGATCCCGGTGATCTGCCGACCTTTCTGGGAGCGCCAGCCGACCATCAAGCGCCCTCTGAAACTGCTGGGTTACTTCTTCCGCGTCCTGGGCGATATCGTTACCGCGAACATCCAGGTCTCCAAGTTGATACTCGATCCCCGGGGGCGGATGCGTCCGGCCTTCGTCGAGTACCCGCTGACATTGAAGGAGAACTTTCCGATCACCATCCTGGCCAGCACCATCACCATGACGCCGGGCACCGTCTCCGCCCATCTGCGGCTCGACGGCAGGACCCTGCTCATCCACGCGCTGGACGTGGCGGACACCAGGGCGTTGATCGACGAAATTCACCAGCGCTACGAGCGCCCCCTGCTGGAGATCTTCGAATCATGATCGACATGGCCCTGTGGATCGCGCTGGCGCTGTTCTGCGCCGCCATCGTACTCAACTTCTATCGAGCCGTGGTCGGCCCCAGCCTGCCGGATCGGGTACTGGCGGTGGACACCATGTACATGAACTCGATCGCGCTGATCGTCCTGTTCGGTATCTGGGTCAACAACAAGGACTACTTCGAAGCGGCGCTGCTGATCGCGATGCTGGGCTTCGTCAGCACCATCGCCATCTGCAAGTATCTGCTGCGCGGCGACATCATCGAATAGGAGGCGGGACGATGCTGAACACGATTATCGAAGGCGCGATCGCCTTCATGCTCATCGCCGGTGGCGCGTTTGCCTTCATCGGCTCGCTGGGCCTGACGCATCTCAAGGACTTCTACATGCGTCTACACGGCCCTTCCAAGACGACCACGCTGGGCGTCGGCTGCACCCTGATCGGCTCGCTGATCTACTTCAGCCGGGAAGACGGCCCGATCATCCAGGAACTGCTGATCACCATTTTCGCCTTCATCACCGCACCGGTGTCGGCCCACATGCTGGCCAAGAGCGCGCTGCACCACAAACTGAAGCCCGACCCCCGCACCCGCGGCAATCCGGTCGAGCTGGAGAGCGACAAGCCCAAACACTCCATCGAGGAGGCCCCCCAGGGCGACTCCCCTCTGCCTTGACGGCGCCTTGGCGAGCTGCCGTCGCCGGCATCACCAGCCGGCGGTGTGCTGCTCGACCAGATGGGTCAGCAGGGTAATGTGCTCCGGACGCTCGTTGAGCGCGGGGATGTAGCGATAGCGTCCCCCCCCGGCCTGCTGGAAGTAGTGGCGGTTCTCGGCGTCGATCTCTTCCAGGGTCTCCAGGCAGTCCGCCGCAAAGGCGGGGCTGATGACGTCGACGCACTCGGTCTTGTCCGCGCCCCAGGCCTTGAGCGTTTCGTCGGTGTAGGGCTTGAGCCACTCCTCACGTCCGAATCGCGACTGATAACTCTGAAACCACTCCCCTTCGCCGAGCCCCAGCTCCTCGGCCAACAGCCGGCTGGTGGTCTCGCAGTGCCTGGCATAGGGGTCGCCGTTGTCGACGTAGCGCTTGGGGATGCCGTGATAGGACATCAGCAGCCGACCTCGGTCGCCGTTGGCCTCCCAGTGCTGGCGGACGCTGGCTGCCAGCGCCGCAATATAGTCCGGATGGTCGTGGTAATCGCGTACGAAGCGCAGCTCCGGCAGATGCGGACAAGGTTCCAGCGCCCTGGCCAGGCGCTGGAAGACCGCGCCCGTGGTGGTCCGCGAAAACTGCGGATAGAGCGGTAGCACCAGGATTTTTTCGACTCCTGCCTTGCGCAGCGCCAGCCCGGCCTCCTCCATGCTCGGCTTGCCGTAGGTCATCGCCAGTTCCACCGGGATCGCTTCTCCGGTACTGGCTGCCAGCGACTCCCTCAACGCGCGCTGCTGGCGCCGGCCGATCGCCAGCAGCGGTGACCCCTCTTCCTGCCACACCGACGCATAGGCCTTGGCGACCTTGGGCGGGCGAATACGCAGAATCACGCCATGAAGAATGGGCCACCACAGCCAGCGCGGCGCGTCGATGACCCGAGGGTCGCCGAGGAATTCCCCGAGATACTCTCTCACGGCCTTGGCCGTGGGCGCCTCGGGCGTTCCCAGATTGACCAGCAGCACTCCGTAACGGGCCGCCATAGCACCACTCCTTTCCCTGCCATCCTTTGATGAAATTCTACCATCGTCGCTTGCACTTACCCGATCATCTTATACGATCAACACCATGTGTATAAGTTATGGATAACTTCATGTCGCGTCCGTTGATCCTGATGCTGGGTGATCAGTTGAGTGAGGCGCTGGAAGTCCTCACCGGCGCCCCCGCCAACGCCGTCGTCGCTCTCTGCGAGGTCAAGGCAGAGGGGGAGTATGTCCCTCACCATCCCCAGAAGATCGCGCTGATATTGTCGGCGATGCGTCACTTCGCGGATACCCTGCGCGACAAAGGGTATCAGGTCCACTACAGCCGGCTCGACGACGATGACAACCGCCAGGATCTGCTGCAGGAGGCCGAGCGACTCGCCGACGCCTACGGCTGCGATGAAATCCGGGTGACGCATCCCGGCGAATGGCGACTGCTGGAGCGCATCCAGCGTCGGGGCACGCGCTGGCGACTCTACGACGATACCCGCTTCTACTGCTCCATCGCCGAGTTCGGCGAGTGGCTCGAGGGGCGCAAGCGCTTCCGGATGGAGGACTTCTACCGCCAGATGCGCAAGCGTACCGGACTGCTGATGGAGGAAGACGAACCGGCCGGCGGTCAGTGGAACTTCGATCACGACAACCGACGGCCCCTCGAGAAGGGGCTTGGGTTTCCCGAGCCGCCGCGCCATCGCCGGGACGCCATCACCCGCGAGGTCCTGGCGCTGGTGGAGTCCCAGTTCGGCGACCATTTCGGCACCCTGGACGGTTTCAACTGGGCGGTCACGCGGCGCCAGGCGCTGAGCGACCTGCACCATTTCATCGCCCACGCACTACCCGACTTCGGCACCTACCAGGACGCCATCAGCGACGAACAACCCTGGCTGTTTCATTCGCGGCTCTCGGCGGCGATGAACATCGGCCTGCTCTCTCCACGCGAAGTGTGCGATGCCGCCGTGGCGGCCTGGCACCGGGAGGAGGTTCCCATCAACGCCGTGGAAGGCTTCGTGCGCCAGATCCTGGGCTGGCGGGAATACGTCCGCGGCATCTATTGGCAACGCATGCCGCACTACAAGCGCGAGAACCGCCTGGACGCACGGCGTGGCCTGCCCGACTTCTACTGGACCGCCGACACCGATCTGCGCTGTGTCCGGCGCGCCCTGGAGATGACCCGCGACAACGCCTATGCCCACCATATCCAGCGCCTGATGATCACCGGCAACTTCGCGCTGCTTTGCGGAGTCGCCCCCGCGGCGCTCTGCGACTGGTACCTGGCGGTCTACGTCGACGCCTTCGAATGGGTCGAGCTGCCCAACACCCTGGGCATGACCCTCTACGCCGATGGTGGCTATCTCGGGTCCAAACCCTACTGCGCGTCGGGAAAATACATCGACCGCATGTCGGACCACTGCCGCCAGTGCCGCTACGACGTCAAGAAGGTCACCGGCGAGGGCGCTTGTCCCTTCAACAGCCTGTACTGGCACTTTCTGGAGCGTCATCGCGAGCGTCTACGTGGCAACCACCGCATGAAACTGATCTACGGGAGCTGGGATCGCATGCAGGAAGACAAGCGAGCGGCCATCCTCGACCAGGCAGCGCGCTTCCTGCGCTCGATCCACTTCGAGGCGCCCTACGGCCAAGGTGATCACGCAGAAGGCTACCAGCGTCGCTGACGACGGGAGGTTCGCGGAGCCTGACAAGCCGGCACCGGCGTAGACGAGAGAAGAAAGCAGAGAGAAGAGAAAGAGTATTCCCTCCAGAGCATGGCAAGTCACTGCGGGACTCGCCGGAGGGAAATCAGGTTGGTGAATGGAAAATTCGTCGACTTGGCGTCATCGAGACCGTCGGTCCGGGATCAGAAGACCAGCGGCATCCGCGACAGCAGCGGATCGTGATAATGCGGATCGTGCCCGACGATCTCGTCGTTGGCAACCTGCTGGACCAGATAGGCGCGGTGGATGCCGGCCTGTTTCAGTTCGCCATAGACATCGTCGAGGGAGCGAAACAGCATCGGTTTGCCGCGCCGGGTCAAGGCCTGCGTGGCACCGTCTTCCGGTTCCAGCATGACCTGATAGTAGCGGCTGCCGGCATGGGCGATGACGCGGATCTCGAAGTTCTCATGATGTCGTTGATATTGCTCTAGCTCCTTGAGTTCCATGGTTCCCTCCTGTGGGTCGTTTATGGAATCGTATTCTGGATCGGGAGACGCTCCTTGCCATCCCGTCGCGACACCCTGACAGTCGGTTGTGACAGAGCTGTGACTAAGACGTCAGGGCACGCTGATCGTTCACTTCCCGACAGGCGCCGAATGGCGGTCTAGCCTCACCACGATCCGGCCGTTGCCGGCGCGCTTGGCTGCCGGCTTGAAGTGACTCCAGAGGTCGCCGAAGCTCTCGACCCTGGCCTCGGCACCGACGCGAAGCGCGATGATCGACAGGCGGACCAGCGGAAAAAAACGCCATTGATCGTAGCGATCCTTGGCATGAAAGCCACCTTCCGCTCTGGCGTCGGCGGGAACCAGCGCATGACTCTCGGCGATGAAGCGTCGTTGGATACCGGCCAGCCGGCGGTGGAGATTCTTCCCGTCATCCAGCAGCAGTATGAAATCGTCGCCGCCGAGGTGGCCCAGAAAGTCCTCCCGCCCCAGTTCGCTGCTCACCAGATTCGCCAGCGCGAGGATCATTCGATCCCCCAGGGCGTAACCGAACCGGTCATTGAAGGGCTTGAAATTGTCGAGATCCAGATAGCAGGCGACGAAGCCCCGCGCCTGGCGCTGATAGTGCTCCAGTGCCACCCTGATGGGGCGGTTGCCGGGCAACTGGGTCAACGGATTGGCCTGGCGCGCCAGTTGAACCTGCTGTTCCGTGAACAGTTGCAGCAGGTTGATGACGTGCCCCATGCCCAGATAGCGGCCACCGTCGGTGATGATGAAATCCTCGTCCCGGGAGGCTTCGTCGCGCCCCGTCACCTTGCGCGAGACCCGCTCCAGCGGCTCGTGGGCCTCCACACAGAGCGCCTGGGTCCGCATCACCTTGGTGATGGGCTGACGACCGTGAAGATCGAAACCGAAGCGTTTGCCGAGCAGCGCCATGAGCTGCTGACGCCCCAGGATACCGATCGGCCGGCTCCTGCCATCGACGACCGCCAGCGCGTTGGCATGCGGCAGACGGCTGAAGCGCTCGGACGCCTCCGCCACACAGAGGTCGGCATCCAGCGCAGGCAGCGGCACGCTGAGGCGCTGGATCTCTGTCGCGGCGGTGGCCGGGCGACGATTGGCCGCCAGTGAAGCGAGCCGGGCCTCGAGCGCCTCGCGCATCCGGTGGGGGGCGGCATCGGGGGGCGCGAACAACCACCCCTGGCAATAATCCGCGCCCAGCTCGAGAAGCGTATCCAGCTCCCCCTCCCGCTCCACTCCCTCCGCGATGACCCGACTGTCCATGCTGTGCGCGATATCGATGATGGAGCGGACGAACCGGCGCTTGACGCGATCCTCGTCAAGACGACTGACGAAGTGGCGATCCAGCTTGACGTAGTCCGGATTGAGCTGGGACCAGAGTCGCAGGCCGGCGTACCCGTCTCCCAGATCGTCCAGCGCGATGGAGAATCCCATCGCCTGATAGTAGCGGGCAGCCTCGGCCATCAGGTCGGGGTCGATCCCCGGCGACTGTTCGGTGATCTCGATGACGATGCGGGCGGGCGAGAGACCGTGCTGCTCAAGCAGAGCCAGCGTCCTGCCGCCGAGATTCTCCGGGTCGATCAGGACTTCCGGACTGACGTTGAGGAACAGAAGCTCGCCAAGGCCGGTACCCACCCAGCTTTCGATCGCCCGTTCCCGACACCCGCACTCCAGCGCGGCCAGCAGGTCGCATGCGCGGGCCGCCCGGAACATCGGGATCGGATTGGCATAGGGCGAATCCCGCGGGCCGCGAGACAAGGCCTCGTACGCCAGAATGTGGCCGGTCGCGACGGAAACGATCGGTTGAAAATGCACGCTCAGATCGCGACGGGCGACGATCTCCTCGAGGGAGGGGTTATCGATGGGAGCGAGGGGTGGGTTCATGAATGCCATGAAACAGAAACATCATGACACAACAATGACACACAAAGTTACAACCACCTCAAGACGGCGGCGATCATTGATAATCGGAAGGGTCGATCGCCTTGCCCAGTGAGTTGCGATCGATCCACTTGCCCGCCTTGGCTTCCTTGTAGCGAAATACCACGCGATCACCGATGGCAACCGGCAATTCGGCATCTTCCGTCTGGTAACTGTAGAGCTCGCCATCGACCGTCAGCCAGTGACGGTAGAGATCGGGCATGCCCAGCCACTCCTTGAAGGGGCCTTCGCGCTCGAGCTTCTCCAGTTGGCCTCGTACCTCGATCTTGGGGACCCGTTGACGACGCCCCCGCTGAAAACCGCCTGCCATGATTCGACTCCTTGATGTCTTTCCAAAACACCGGCAATGCCGGCTTCTTCACTGTCTGTCGGCTTACTCGTAGTGCTGGCCGTAGCTGTCCGGCGCCAGATCCTCGAAGCGCGTGTACTTGCCGATGAAGGCCATGTGGACGGTGCCTATGGGGCCGTTACGCTGCTTGCCGATGATCAGCTCGGCCAATCCCTTGTTGTCGGGGTTGTCGGAGTTGTAGACCTCGTCGCGATAGACGAAAGCGATGACATCGGCGTCCTGCTCGATGGCGCCGGATTCACGCAAGTCCGACATGACGGGGCGCTTGTTGGGTCGCTGCTCCAGCGAGCGGTTGAGCTGAGAGAGCGAAACCACCGGACAGTGGAACTCCTTGGCCACGCCCTTCAGTGAACGAGAGATCTCCGAGATCTCGGCGGTCCGGTTCTCGGAGAGTCCCGGCACCTGCATCAGCTGTAGATAGTCGATCATCACCAGGCCGACATTGCCGTGCTCGCGGGCGATGCGGCGCACCCGCGACCGCAGTTCATTGGGCGACAGCGCCGGCGTATCGTCGATGAACAGCTGCCGATCCTTGAGCAGATTGACCGCCGAGGTCAATCGTGGCCAATCCTCGTCCTCGAGCTGGCCGGTACGCACCCGCGTCTGATCGATCCGCCCCAGAGACGAGAGCATGCGCAGCATCAGCGATTCCGCGGGCATCTCCATCGAGAACACGATGACCGGCTTGTCGTTGGAGACCACCGCGTGCTCCACCAGGTTCATGGCGAAGGTGGTCTTGCCCATGGAGGGTCGGCCCGCGATGATCACCAGGTCCGAGGGCTGCAGGCCCGAGGTCATGTCGTCGAGATCGCGAAAACCGGTCGAGATCCCGGTCATCTGCCCCTTCATGTTGAACAGCTCGTCGATCCGGTCGACCGCCTTGGTCAGCAGGTCGCTCATGCCGATCGGCCCGCCGAACTTGGGCCGGGACTCGCTGATCTGGAACACCAGCCGCTCGGCCTCGTTGACCAGCTCGTCCGGCGGCCGCCCTTCCGGGGAGTAGGCGCTGTCGGCGATCTGACGTGAGGCCTGGATCAGTTTTCGCAGCGTCGCCCGCTCGCGGACGATATCGGCGTAGGCGCGAATGTTGCTGGCCGACGGCGTGTTGCGTGCCAGCTCCGCCAGATAAGCGAGCCCTCCCACGCTCTCGAGCTGATCGCGACGCTCCAGCGCTTCCGACAGCGTGACGACATCGAGTGGATGCGCACTCTCGGCCAGTTCCGCCATCGCATTGAATGCCAGGCGATGCTCGTGGCGATAGAAGTCGTCCGCGACCAGGCGCTCCGACACCGTATCCCAGCTGCTGTTGTCGAGCATCAGCCCGCCCAGCACCGACTGCTCCGCCTCCAGCGAGTGCGGCGGCATCTTCAGTTGTGCGGTTTCGTGATCATTGTCGACGCGTTGATTCATGCTTGGCGTTCATCCCGTGTCGCGCGCAGAACACGCTGCAAATGTCTGGCGCTCATTCTACCCAGTCGGCAGCCGCCATCGCCACGCCTCCCGGCCATGAAAAAGGCACGCAGGGCGTGAACCCTGCGTGCCTTCGGCCAGACGTCTCGGCGACGACGATGGTCGAGATTTACTCGGCCACCACCACCACGCGGACGCTGGAAGTGACTTCGGCATGCAACTGCAGCGCGATGTCATACTCGCCGGTCTGGCGAAGCGGGCCTTCCGGCATGCGAACTTCGCTCTTGGCGACTTCGATGCCGGCCTGGGCCATGGCTTCGGCCAGATCGCGCGGGCCGATGGAACCGAACAGCTTGCCTTCCTCGCCCGCTTTCGCGACCAGAGACAGTTCGATTTCGGCGAGCTGTGCCGCGCGGGTCTCGGCCTGGGCCTTGCGCTCGGCAGCCTGGGCTTCGAGCTCGGCGCGCTGCGCTTCGAACGCTTCGACGTTGTCTTTGGTTGCCGGCACGGCCAAGCCGTAGGGAACCAGGTAATTACGGCCGTATCCGGGCTTGACGGTGACCTTGTCACCCAGGTCGCCCAGCTTGCCGATGTTATCGAGCAGAATGACTTCCATTCTCGTGAACCTCTCGTCAATCACTGCGTGTCAGACGACCGCGAAAATCCGCGAAGGTATCTACCAACGCCAACAGCAGTACAATCAGAATCGTGGGCCAGGTGGTCAACAGCAAGGCATAAAAGCCTACCAGCCAGAACCCGCTCATTCCCTTCAAACCAATAAACCCATGAACCAGTGCCACACCGGCGACCAGCAACGGAACCCAGGCCAGCAGGCTGGCGGCGGGAACGGCCAGTACCATGCCCAGCGCCATCAGCCCGACCAGCAGCAGGAGCTGCTTGCGCGACAGTTTCAGTGCATGAAACTCTTCGCGAAACCCTCCGGGGTTGTAAAGCCCCGCCTGCCAGCTGCGAGCCAGCGCCAGGCAGGCGATCCCGGCGAGCAGCACGACCAGGCCGGTCGCCCCGCCGATCACCAGCGTCGCCATCAACTCGGTATCGACGCCCTGCGCCGATAGCTGGTCGAGCATGCTGGCGACCTCCGACGAGCTCTGCCGCAGCTCCGCCAGCAGTGGCGCGGTCCCTCCGGCCGGCACGAAGATGCCAAGCTGCACCAGCGCCATGCAAACCACGCTGCCGACGATGAGCGCTTCGGACCAGCGCATGCGTGAACGCAGCACCGTCGCCATCAACGTCACCAGCAGGATGCTGGCCAGCGGGACCGAGTCACCCTGCATCCACCACCAGCCGGCGGGAAGGGCTGCGGCCAGCAGCACCGGCGCCGCCGTGGTCATGCCCCGGCGCAGGGTAACCAGCCCGGCGACTGCGGCACTGAACCAGAACAGCCACGGCACCAACGCTGTCAGTGCGGCCGCCGCTATCGCTTGTGGCGTACCGCGCATGATCCAACGTGCCAGTGCCAGCATGATGCCTCGCTATGGATTACCGATCGTGGACTACCGGATCAGGGTTTACTGGTGGCTGTCGGAGTACGGCAGCAGCGCCAGGTAACGCGCCCGCTTGATCGCGGTAGACAGTTGACGCTGGTAGCGCGCCTGAGTACCGGTAATACGGCTCGGGACGATCTTGCCAGTTTCAGTGACGTAGGCTTTCAGCGTATCGATGTCTTTGTAATCGATGTACTTCACGCCTTCGGCGGTGAAGCGGCAGAATTTACGGCGACGGAAAAAACGTGCCATGAGAGTCTCTCCTTAGCGAAATCGAATCAGTTGGTTTCGGCGGTGGTTTCGGAACGCTCGGGGCGCTCTGAACGCTCACGATCGCCACGCTCGGAGGGCTTGTCGTCACGGCGACGGCTCTTCTCTTCAGCCGGCTTCATCATCGGCGAGGCTTCGGTAACGGCCTCTTTGTTGCGCACGATCATGCTGCGGATGATGGCATCGTTGAAGCGGAAGATGTTCTCGATCTCGTCGAGGGTCTCGCCGCTGCATTCGATGTTCATCAGCACGTAGTGTGCCTTGTGGATCTTGTTGATCGGGTAGGCCAGGTGGCGACGGCCCCAATCCTCGAGACGATGCACGGTACCGCCGTTCTCGGTCACGAGGCTGGTGTAGCGCTCGACCATGGCCGGAACCTGCTCGCTCTGGTCCGGGTGGACCATAAACACGATTTCATAATGACGCATGTTAGCTCCTTGCGGTTTGGCAGCTTCCGCGCGGCGACACTCCTTAAGAGATGACCACCACGAGAAGCAAGGAGTCGATACCGGGTGAACGGCACAGTGCTCCGTTCACGACCCCGGATATTCAGACCAATTGGCGATTCGCCCGGACGAGCCCGAGCGGGAGTCGCGTTCCATGAGCATAGCCTGCCCACAGAACCGCGCAATTGTAGAGGCCAAGCCCTGTCAGCGCAAGTTCAACCGGCAACGCGCCCTGCCCGCTGGCGTACCGCCTCGAACAGACAGATGCCGGTGGCGACCGAGACATTGAGACTGGAGACACCGCCCTGCATCGGCAGCTTGACCAGCCCATCACAGGCCTCGCGAGTCAGACGGCGCATCCCCTTGCCCTCGGCGCCCATCACCAGGGCACAGGGCACGGTGAAATCGGCGTCGTAGAGGAGCGAATCCGCTTCACCGGCGGTACCGGTGATCCAGACGCCCTGCTGCTTGAGCTTCTCCATGCAACGGGCGAGATTGGTGACCTGGAACACCGGCACCAGCTCCGCCGCCCCGCAGGCCACTTTGCGCACCGTCGCATTGAGCGGCGCCGACTTGTCCTTGGGCACGATCACGCCATTGACCCCGGCAGCGTCGGCGCTGCGCAGGCAGGCGCCCAGATTGTGGGGGTCGGTGACGCCGTCCAGAATCAGCAGCAGTGGCGGCGGGCCGGCCTGCCACTGCTCGAGCCGCCACCACAGGGTCGTTTCGCTCTCGGCGATCAGCGGCTCGCAAAAACCGATCACGCCCTGATGAGACGCTTGATGGGAGACCCCGTCGAGCACCTCACGCGCCATTCGCCTCAGTTCGCAACCCGTCGCGTGGGCCTGTTGCAGCAGAGCCTCCAGGCGCTGCTCGGCATGGCCTTGCTGAACCCACAGCACTTTCGGCGGCTGGCCGCGTTCGAACAGCGCACGAACGGCGTGGACGCCGTAGACGGGCTCCAGCCCGTCCGGCATGCGAGGCAGATCGCGCGGTTTCGCGGGACGACTCATCTCGGGTGGCGCCTGCTGGACGGCTGGCCGACGGCCGCCGTCATCGCTTGCCACCGCGTTGACGCGGGCCGCGGGAACGACGCTTGCCGCCCTCGTCGTTGCTCCCCGCTGCCCCCTGGCGCTCACGCTTGCCGGGGCGACTCTTGCGTGACGAGGGCTTCTTGGCGGGCGCGTCAGCAGTGGGAGCATCGCCGCCGGGCTTTTGGCCACGTGGCGTGCGACGGTGGCGCGGCGCCGCATCGGCGAGATCGAAATCGATCTTGCGGTCATCGAGATCGACCCGGGCGATGCGCACGGTGACGCCATCTCCCAGGCGATAGGCGACGCCGCTGCGCTCGCCCTTGAGACGGTGTTTTTCCGCTTCGTAGTGATAGTAGTCGGACGGCAGCGAGGTCACGTGCACCAAGCCTTCCACGTAGACGTCGTCGAGGCGCACGAAGATCCCGAACTGGGTCACCGAGGCGATGGTGCCTTCGTAGACCTCGCCCACCTTGTCGGAGAGGAACTCGCACTTCAGCCAGTCGGTGACGTCACGCGTGGCGTCGTCGGCGCGACGCTCGGTCATCGAGCAGTGCTCGCCCAGCTCGACCATCTGTTCGAAGGTATACGGGCACCAGATCGAGGGTTTCTCGACCGGCGCCCCCTCCGCGCGCTGCACGGTCTGGGTCTGGCGCGGGCCGCGAATGACCGACCGTATCGCGCGATGCACCAGCAGGTCGGGATAGCGGCGAATCGGCGACGTGAAATGCGCGTACGCCTGATAAGCGAGGCCGAAGTGTCCGTCGTTCTGCGGCGAATAGACCGCCTGGCTCATCGAGCGCAGCATGACGGTCTGGATGATATCGAAGTCCGGGCGCCCCTGAATCGCCTCGCGCAACGCCTGGTAGTCCTTCGGCGACGGTTCGTCACCGCCCCCCAGCGTCAGCCCCAGCTCACCCAGGAATACGCGCAGATTTTCCAGCCGCTCGGGTGCCGGCGACTGGTGGACGCGATAGAGCGCGGGCAGGTCGTGCTTGTCGAGGAAGCGCGCCGTGGCGACGTTGGCCGCCAGCATGCACTCCTCGACCAGCTTGTGGGCGTCGTTGCGCGTGCGCGGCACGATCTTCTCGATCTTGCGCTCGTCGTTGAAGACGATCTGCGTCTCGGTGGTCTCGAAGTCGATCGCCCCGCGCGCCTCGCGGGCCTGGCGCAGCACCTTGTAGAGCGCGTGCAGATTCTCCAGCGATGGCACCAGCTCGCGGTAGTGCTCGCGAAGTGCTGCCCCTTCGTCGCTGTCCGGCTCCTCCAGCATCGCGCCGACCTGGTTGTAGGTCAGCCGGGCATGGGACTGAATCACCGCCTCGTAGAACTTGTAGCGGCTGATGGTGCCGTTCTGGGAGATGTTCATCTCGCAGACCATGGTCAGGCGGTCGACGTGCGGGTTGAGGGAGCAGAGCCCGTTGGAGAGCAGCTCCGGCAGCATCGGCACGACCTGCCCAGGGAAATAGACGGAATTGCCGCGGATGTAGCCCTCGTTGTCGAGGGCACTGCCGCCGCGAACGTAGTGGGAGACGTCGGCGATCGCCACGACCAGCTTCCAGCTCCCGGACTTGGTCTTCCAGGCGCAGACGGCGTCGTCGAAATCCTTGGCATCCTCACCGTCGATGGTCACCAGCGGCATCTCGCGGAGATCGATTCGCGCCGCCTTGTCCTCCTCCTTCACCTCGGCGGACATGCCGGCGATCTGCTCGTCCACTTCCGGCGGAAACTCAGCGGGAATATCGTGGGAGCGAATCGCGATGTCGATCTCGAGCCCGGGGTCCATCCGCTCCCCCAGAATCTCCACCACTTCACCCACCGGCTGCTTGCGGGTCTCCGGCTGCTGGGTGATGTGGACGGAAACGATCTGGCCGTCTTTCGCGCCACCGCTGACGCTGTGGGGAATGATCACTTCCTGGCTGATCCGCGAGTTCTCGGGGATCAGCACCGCGAATTCGGAACTGTTCTGGCGAAACACGCCGACCAGCGTCTGGGTGTTGCGGGCCAGCACCTCGGCGATGGTGCCCTCGGCGCGACCTCGACGATCCTTGCCGCTGACGCGAGCCAGCACCACGTCGCCGTCGAACACGCGGCGCATCTGGCGCGGCGGCAGCACCAGGTCGGGCTTGACGCCATCGTGCCGAATCAGGAAGCCCATGCCGTCACGGTGCCCCTGAACGCGCCCCTTGATCAGATCGAGCTTGTCGATCAGAGCATAGGCGCCTCTGCGATCCTTGAGGATCTGGCCGTCACGCTCCATCGCCGCCAGCCTGCGACGCACGGCTTCCAGCTGGTTGTCGTCCTCGAGCCCCAGCATCTCACTCATGTCTTCGTGAGTGATCGGCTTGCCGTAGCTCTCCAGCCGCGCCAGCAGATACTCGCGACTGGGTACGGGATTGTCATATTTTTCCGTTTCACGAGCCGCGTGCGGATCGTCATCCAACGTCCAATGAGTCATGCAACCATCGTCCTTGCGTTGAGCCTGCTGGGCTTGGGTTGTAGAGAGAATTCACGCGGCGGGCGGCCTGAGCCGTTCAATCTTTTTGGATTCATTCGCCAAGTATAGCGGTCACGCCAGCCCGACCCAACCATGTGCTGCCAAACAGCCTCGATTGCTGTCGGTGAACGGGTAGCGAAACAGGGCCGACATGCGGTTCGAAGCACCCGCAAACCTTGCTACGGGAGGCTTGCATTCGGATGCAAAATCGGTATTATGCATCGCGCCTTGGCCCAGATGGCGGAATTGGTAGACGCGCTAGCTTCAGGTGCTAGTGTCCTTACGGACGTGGAGGTTCAAGTCCTCTTCTGGGCACCATCGCTTGCGGCGATGGTCGTTTCGAACGCACAAGGCCGGTAAGCCCGGATGGCGGAATTGGTAGACGCGCTAGCTTCAGGTGCTAGTATCCTTACGGATGTGGAGGTTCAAGTCCTCTTCCGGGCACCATTCCAGAGGAGTTTTCCAGACTCCTGGCAGCACCCGATACATGACACGCCCAGGTGGCGGAATTGGTAGACGCGCTAGCTTCAGGTGCTAGTATCCTTACGGATGTGGAGGTTCAAGTCCTCTCCTGGGCACCACGTGTCATGATCGCTTTCCTCTTGCTGCATCACTCGCAACACTCCCCGCAAGACACTTTTTCAGCGCAAGCCGGATACAGCCTCGCTCACTGGTAGCGTCCGGGCCGCGTCGACACCGCCTCGAGACCCCAGCCGTCCTTGTCCACCCGCCCCTCCAGCTGGCGCTCGACGGGGTCGGCCAATTGAGGGAAGAAGTCCAGGCCGGTGCGTGCCTCGATCTCATCGATCGTGACCAGAAAACGGGCAAGGGGCTCGTTGCCGTTGACGTCCTGCGGCATCAGAAACGCCAGCGCACGAGGCGTCGTGCCCGGGGCGATCAATATCTTGTAGAATCCCACGGGGATTTGAGAGAACCCGACCCGATGCAGCAACTGGTCGTCGTAGATCGGCCCGGTGACGACCCAGACGCGACCGAACCTGGGCACGAAATCGTCGATAACCGCTTCTTCCAGGCGCTGCCACAGCTGTCGATTGAGCCTGGGTCGCTGCGGCGTGATATTGGTCATCAGGAAGCTGTCGAGCTGGGCGGCGCGCCCGTGGGCGACCGCCATGGCGTAGTTGGGCGCCATATGCCCCCGGTCATAGCCGCTGCCGGTATAGTCGTTGCTGCTGATGGGCCACAGGCTGCGCCAGTCGGAGTCGAAACGGTCTGGCCGCGGCAGGCTGTGAGGATCGTCGACCCGATTCAGCACATAGCCGACCCACAGCGGCCCGCCCCGCACGTCCGACCATCCCAACAGGAAACCGTCGTTGCGCAGCACCCGGTTCCATCCCCGCCAGTCGTTCCACTGCCACTCGGGTACGCCCATCCAGCTCAACTGGTCGCGGACATCCCCTTCCTGCCAGTACCACAGCCCGCTGATGACGACGACGAAAATCAGGCCGATTCGGGAGGAGCGGGCCAGCTGCCCCAGCAGCCCCCGCTTTCGACGACGCGCCACCCCGACTTACAGGCCGACGGAGAACATGGCGTCGAGGTCGTGGCGTGAGTGCACCTGCATGGCATTGAGCGTTTCGGTGTCACGGATGCCCTCGACGCTCATCAGCCGTTCGGTCACCAGCGAGGCCAAGGATTCGAAATCCCGCGTCCGGGCGATGGCGATGAGGTCGTAGCGGCCGCAGGTCGAATAGACCTCGCTGATTCCCTCCAGATCGGCCAGGCGCTCGGCGACACCCCGTATCCGGCCCTTTTCGACATTGATCAGAATGACGGCGTTCTGCATTTCCCTCTCCCACCGGCGTTCGGCCTTTCGCGAGGCCCGAAGAATGAATGGTCCGGCGCAAGTATATCAGCTCCCGGACCAACCGCCCTCCAGCGTCAGCAGCGCGCGTTTCAGCGTCTCGCCACCGCTGTAGCCCCCCATCCCCCTGGCGGCGACGACCCGATGGCAGGGAATGAACAATGGCAGCGGATTGGCCCCCACCGCACCGCCGATGGCCTGAGCCGCGCCATCCTTGCCCAGGCGATGCGCCATCTCGCCATAGGTGCTGGTCTTGCCGTAGGGGATGCGCAACAGGCCCTGCCAGACCTGGAGCTGGAAATCGCTCCCCTCGGGCGACAGAGTGACATTGAAACTCCGGCGGCGCCCCGCCAGGTAGGCTTCAAGCTCGGCCCGCGCCTGATCGAAGAAACCGGCATCCTCCTGCCAGCTCGACTCCGGCGCCCCGGAACGGGAACTCCGGGGAAGGCGCAGTTCGCGCAGGCCCCGCTCGTCCCCAACCAGCATCATCTCTCCATGATCGGTCAAAAACTGGACATAGCGCATAGTCGACCCTTGGTGGCACCATGATTGGCGATATCGCCCGCCAGCAGATGGCTGCTGCGGATGTCTTGTGACAATGTCACGACACATCGCATACTTCCAGTCATCCAGAAGAGGCAGGCGGCAGGACAACGAACCGGAGACGGATCATGCACGAACCGGCGGAAAAGATGGCGAAAGAGGCCGGCGGGCCGCCAAACGACGAAGGACGTCGGCGCCTTCTTCGGCATGGTATGTACGCCTCCGGCCTGCTGCTGTTCGGATGGCGAGGCCTGCCCGCCCTGGCGCAGGACAAGCCGATGCTGGACCCGGACGCCTATCAAGCCAGGGCGCTCGATTATGTAGAGGACGCCTCGAACGCACAGGGCAATTCCGCCTACCAGGCGGGTCGTCGCTGCGGCAATTGCGACTTCTTCACCGCGTCGAGCCAGGCCTGCGGACTGTTTCCCGACTACCGGGTCGCCAGCGATGGCTGGTGCAGCGGCTGGACGGCCAGCACGTCCTGACACCCATCCCCCGCGGGCGCAGCGCTCATGCCGACTCGCGGGTCGACTCGGGGATCGGCCACTGATAGCGACGCACGACTTCCCCTCCCTCCATCGACTCGAGCTTGATCGGAAACCCCCAGAGCTGGTGCAGATAACGCATCACCGGGAACAGGCTCTGCCCCAGCGGACGGCGCCGATCCTGCACGTGACGTAGCGTCAGCGAACGGTCCCCGCGAATGTCGGCTTCCCACACCTGAATATTGGGCTCCCGGGCCGATAGCGCGTATTGCACGCTGAGCGCTTCGCGGATGCGGCGATAGCCGCGGTCGTCGTGGATCGCCTCGACCTGAAGACTGTCGTCGCGATCGTCGTCGACCAGGCTGAACAGCTTGAGATCGCGGATCACCTTGGGCGACAGGAACTGCTGGATGAACGATTCGTCCTTGAAGTTGTGCATCGCGAAATGCAACGTCTCCAGCCAGTCGCTGCCGGCGATGTCCGGGAACCATTCCCGGTCCTCGTCGGTGGGCGCCTGACAGATGCGCTGGATGTCGCTGAACATCGCAAACCCCAGCGCATAAGGATTGATGCCGTTGAAATAGGGGCTGCCGAAACCCGGCTGGCTGACCACGGAAGTGTGGGACTGCAGAAACTCCAGCATGATGCCTTCGTCGATCAGCCCGTCGTCGTACAGGCGATTCATCAGCGTGTAGTGCCAGAACGTCGCCCAGCCCTCGTTCATGACCTGGGTCTGGCGCTGCGGGTAGAAATACTGGGCCAGCTTGCGCACGATGCGCACGATCTCGCGCTGCCAGGGCTCCAGCAACGGCGCATTCTTCTCCAGAAAGTAGAGCAGATTTTCCTGGGGCTCACTGGGGTAGCGGTCGTGCCGGTGCAGTCCCAGGGGGTCGTTCTCCAGATCGTGCAACGGCTGCTGCACAAGGCCACTGGCCGGGGCCGGGATCGTGCTCCAGAGCCGGTTGACCTGGGTCTGGAGATAGGCCTCGCGCTCATCCTGGCGCCGCACCTCCTCCTCGGCGGAGATCGGCGACGGGCGCTTGTAGCGGTCGACGCCATAATTCTGCAGTGCATGGCAGGCGTCGAGCAGCTGCTCGACCGCCTCCACGCCATGCCGCTCTTCGCACTTGGCGACATATTTGCGGGCGAACACGAGATAATCGACGATCGCCGAAGCGTCCGTCCAGGCGCGGAACAGATAGTTGCCCTTGAAGAAGGAGTTGTGGCCATAGCAGGCGTGGGCGATGACCAGCACCTGCATCATCAGCGAGTTCTCCTCCATCAGGTAGGCGATGCAGGGATCGGAGTTGATCACCAGTTCGTAGGCCAACCCCATCTGCCCCCGGCGATAGGCCTGCTCCACCGACAGAAACTGCTTGCCGAATGACCAGTGGTGATAGCCGATCGGCATGCCCACGCTGGCGTAGGCATCCATCATCTGTTCGGAAGTGATGATCTCGATCTGATTGGGATAGGTATCCAGCCGATACTCCCGGGCCAGCTCCCCAATGGCGCGCTCGTAGGCTTCCAGCGCCTCGAAGTTCCAGTCCGATCCGGTGGCAATGGGCTTGCGTCGCGTCATCGCTCTCTATCTCCTCGCTGCGTTACGTCTCCAGGCCTTCGATCACCCCTTTGCCCGCTGGCGGAAAAGCTCACGGAAAACCGGGTAGATATCTTCCGCCTGGACGATCTGCTGCATGGCGAAGCGCTCGGGGTAGGCCGCCCTGACCGTCTCGTAGGCTTCCCACAGCGCCTGGTGTGCGTGAGGCGTGATCTCCACGTAGGTGAAGTACTGCAACTTGCGCATCAGCGACTCGTCGAGTAACTCGAGACAGGTGGACGAATCGTCGTCCCAGTTGTCCCCATCGCTGGCCTGCGCCACGTAGAGATTCCACTGCTCCGGCGCGTAGCGCGCCTCGATGATGCTGTCGACCAGCGTCAACGCACTGGAGACGATGGTGCCGCCAGTTTCGCGGGAATAGAAGAACTCCTCCTCGTCGACCTCCTTGGCTACGGTGTGGTGGCGCACGAAGACCAGCTCGACCTTCTCGTAGTTGCGCTCGAGGAACAGATAGAGCAGCAGGAAGAAGCGCTTGCCGATGTCCTTGTGCGCCTGGGTCATAGACCCCGAAACATCCATGATGCAGAACATCACCGCCTGGTTCGATGGCATGGGTTGATGCGTAAGATGGTTGTAGCGCAGATCGTAGGTGTCGAGGAACGGGATCGATCCGATCCGCTTCTCGAGCCGTGCGATCTCGGATTTCAGTTCATCGATACGCGCCGGGTTGCGCAGTACCGGATCCTTGCGCTCTTCGGCTTCGAGCGCCTCCTGCGCCTCGCGCAGGGCACGTTTCAGCGGCGCCCGCATGCCGATACGCCGGGCCTGGGCCTCGCGCATCGAGCGGACGATATTGATCCGCGCCGGCACCCCTTCCTTGGAGATCCCCGCACGCACCGGTCGTGTCTCTTCCAATACCTGCAGCTCCTTGCGCTCGAGGTGCGGCAGCTCCAGGCCATCGAAGACGAAATCGAGGAACTCCTCGCGAGACAGCGAGAACACGAACTCGTCCATGCCTTCGCCCTGATTTCCCGCCTGCCCCTCGCCGCTCCCCTGCCCACCGCCACCGCTGGGTCGCCTCAGCCGATCTCCCTCGGCAAACTCCCTGTTGCCGGGACTCACCACCGTTCGCCGACCGCCCGGGCCGTGCTGAAACGAAGGTTCGGAAATATCCTTGGCGGGAATGGAGACTTTCTCGCCACGCTCCATATCGGTGATCGAGCGTCGATTCACCGACTCCTCCACGGCACGCTTGATGTGGGAGCGGTAGCGCTGCAGGAACCGCTGACGGTTCACGGCACTCTTGTTGCGCGCGTTGGGGCGTCGATCGATGAAGTAGCTCATGGCACCTCCC
This sequence comes from uncultured Salinicola sp., assembly GCF_937921195.1. Lineage (NCBI taxonomy): Bacteria > Pseudomonadati > Pseudomonadota > Gammaproteobacteria > Oceanospirillales > Halomonadaceae > Salinicola > uncultured Salinicola sp. The sequence goes on along the minus strand of NZ_CALFQK010000176.1, from coordinate 6,200 downwards.
GCAGACTGACTGCGACAGCGACCGACCGGCAATGGCCCCTGCCTCAAGGCGCGGAGAGCGATTCGCGACCCCGCGCCGCTGACATCGACTTGCGATCGTTCAGTGCGACTTGCGCACCCGCAGATACCACTCAGAGAGCAGTCGCACCTGCTTCTCGGTGTAACCGCGCTGCACCATGCGATCGACGAAATCCTCATGCTTGCGCTGATCGGAGGCCGACGCCTTGGCGTTGAACGAGATCACCGGCAGCAGCTCCTCGGTGTTGGCGAACATCTTGTGCTCGATCACCCCGCGGAGTTTTTCGTACGACTGCCAACTGGGGTTCATGCCGTTGTTGTGCGCCCGCGCCCGCAGCACGAAGTTGACCACCTCGTGACGGAAATCCTTGGGATTGGAGATGCCGGCCGGCTTCTCGATCTTCTCGAGATCCTCGTTGAGCGACTGCCGGTCGAACAGCTCGCCGGTCTCGGGATCGCGGTACTCCTGGTCCTGGATCCAGAAATCGGCATAAGTCACGTAGCGGTCGAAGATGTTCTGGCCATATTCGGTGTAGGACTCGAGATAGGCGGTCTGGATCTCCTTGCCAATGAAATCGACGTAGCGCGGCGCCAGGTACTCCTTGATGAAACGCAGATAGCGCTCGTGGGTCTCCTTAGGCAACTGCTCGCGCTCCAGCGCTTGCTCCAGCACGTAGAGCAGATGCACCGGATTGGCAGCAATCTCGTGAGCGTCGAAGTTGAATACCTTGGAGAGGATCTTGAACGCGAACCGCGTGGAGAGCCCATCCATGCCCTCGTCGACGCCGGCGGCGTCGCGATACTCCTGGATCGACTTGGCCTTGGGATCGGTGTCCTTCAGGTTCTCACCGTCGTAGACGCGCATCTTGGAATAGATGCTCGAATTCTCCGGCTCCTTGAGTCGCGAAAGGACCGAGAACTGCGCCAGCATGCGCAAGGTATCCGGCGCGCAGGGCGCCTCGTCGAGGGAGGAGTGCTCGAGCAGCTTCTGATAGATCTTGATCTCCTCGGAGACCCGCAGGCAGTAAGGCACCTTGACGATGTAGACGCGGTCGAGAAAGGCCTCGTTGTTGCGGTTGTTGCGAAACTGCTGCCACTCGCTCTCGTTGGAGTGGGCCATGATGATGCCGTCGAAGGGGATCGCGCCCATGCCTTCGGTGGGATTGTAGTTGCCTTCCTGGGTGGCCGTCAGCAGCGGATGCAGCACCTTGATCGGCGCCTTGAACATCTCGACGAACTCCATTAGCCCCTGGTTGGCCTTGCACAGGCCGCCGGAGAAGCTGTAGGCGTCCGGGTCGTCCTGGGAATAGAGCTCCAGCTGGCGGATGTCGACCTTGCCCACCAGCGATGAGATGTCCTGATTGTTCTCGTCCCCGGGCTCGGTCTTGGAGACCGCGATCTGGTTGAGACGCGAGGGATGCAGGCGCACCACCCGGAACTGCGACAGGTCGCCACCGTACTCCTTGAGCCGCTTGGCCGCCCAGGGCGACATCGGCCCGCGCAGATGGCGCTGCGGGATGTTGTACTCCTTCTCGAGCAGTTCGCCATCCTCTTCGGGGGAGAACAATCCCAGCGGCGACTCGTAGACCGGCGAATCCTTGATGGCGTAGAACGGGACACGCTCCATCAGCAGCTTCAGGCGTTCGGCCAGCGACGACTTGCCCCCGCCCACCGGGCCCAGCAGGTAGAGGATCTGCTTGCGCTCCTCGAGCCCCTGGGCGGCGTGACGAAAGTAGGCGACGATCTGCTCGATCGCCTCTTCCATGCCGTAGAACTCGGCAAAGGCGGGATAGCGACGAATGACCTTGTTGGAGAAGATACGCGACAGGCGGGAGTCCTTGGCCGTGTCGATCGTTTCGGGCTCCCCGATGGCGCTCAGCATCCGCTCGGCGGCATTGGCGTAGACACGGGGATCCTTCCGGCACAGCTCTAGATATTCCTGCAGGCTCATCTCTTCCTGTTGAACCTGCTCGTAACGGCTCTGCACGTGATCGAAGATGCTCATGGAAGCCTCCTGGTCGTGACCCCCAACCGCTCAGGGCGAACGCCCCGCCAGCCGGGCTAGCTGACTATCAGCATAGACAGATGCACGAAGCGTCGGGAAGACTCATTTTGCGAGTCTTTTCAACGCAGCGTCGAAATACACGCTTTAGAACACGCTACCACGATCCGGTTTCGATGCACGGGGAATTTGCATCGACAAAATGCGTCGGTCCACGCAGGTATCGGTAACTCATAGAAAAGCCGGGACAAATTCGCCCGCGGTTCGTCGCGGGCGTGGCGAGGCCCGACCGGCGCCCGAGGAAATTGGGGCGCCGGTATCCGTCAGGGCAGGTCGAAGGCGGCGCGGGCGTCGGCCAACAGCTGGTCGAGCAGCTCGGAGGTGGTGTTCCAGGAGCAGACGAAACGCGCACCGCCAGCCCCGATGAACGTATAGAAAGTCCAGCCCTGGGCGCGCAGTTGGGAGATGACCGGTTCCGGCAGGCTCACGAACACGCTGTTGGCCTGGGTCGGGAACATCAGCGACGCGCCGGGAAGCGATGCCAGGCCGTCGGCGAGATAGCGCGCCATGGCGTTGGCGTGATCGGCGTTGCGCCGCCAGGCGCCGGATTCCAGCAGGCCCAGCCAGGGCGCGGCGATGAAACGCATCTTGGAGGCCAGCTGCCCCGCCTGCTTGCAGCGATAGGCGAAATCCTCGGCCAGCTCCTTGTTGAAGAACAGGATCGCCTCGCCCATCGGCAAGCCATTCTTGGTGCCGGAAAAGCAGAGCACATCGACGCCCGCCTGCCAGGTCAGCTCGGCCGGGGAGGCATCCAGCGCACTGCAGGCGTTGGCGAAACGCGCCCCGTCCATGTGCACGCGCAGGTCGTACTTGTCCGCGACGGTGCGAATCGCCAGCAGTTCCTCGCGAGAGTATACCGTGCCGACTTCGGTGGCCTGAGTGATCGAGACCACCCGTGGCTTGGGATAGTGGATATCGTTGCGCTTGACCACGAGGCGCTCGATCCCCTCCGGCGTCAGCTTGCCGTTCTCGCCAGGGCTGGTCAGCAGCTTCGAACCGTTGGAGAAAAATTCCGGCCCGCCGCACTCGTCGGTCTCGATGTGGGCCAGTTCGTGGCAGATCACGCTGTGGTAACTCTGGCCCAGTGCCGCCAGCGAGAGCGAGTTGGCGGCGGTGCCGTTGAAGACGAAGAAGACGTCGCAGTCGTAATCGAACAGCTCGCGAAAACGATCCGCAGCGCGATGGGTCCAGGCATCGTTGCCGTAGGCGAGATCATCGCTGACGTTTGCCCGGATCAGGTAGTCGAGGGCTTCCGGGCAGATGCCGGAGGTGTTGTCGCTCGCCAGGTAGCGAGGGCTACAATCGGATGTCATCTGGGGGTCCTTGTACGATCCCTCCATCGAGAAAAGCGACTCGGGCCGGTCACGGCGTACAGAGTCCGCGTTTTCTGAGGGTCAGGCATGGCGGTCGAAACCACGGCAGCCTGAATAACAAGAAGCGCGACCCAGCCAGCGACGGGGTCGCCGTCGCGCGGATCGCGCTCACTGGTGAACGCCCAAGTCTAACACCTGCTCTTGCCTATCGGCAGCGTGCGCCACCCGGCCACTCACGCTGACTCAACGCAAACCCGGCTCTCGCTCACAAGGTCGCCGCCAGACGCACCCCCTGGTCGATGGCCCGCTTGGCATCGATCTCCGCGGCGCGCTCGGCCCCGCCGATACGGTGAACCCCCACGCCGGATCCCTGCATCGCCTCGTAGAGCGCCCGCTGCGACTCCTGCCCGGCGCAGATCACGACGGTATCGACCGCCAGCGAGCGGGGCTCACCATCGACGCTGACATGCAACCCGGCGTCATCCACCCGGTGGTAGGTGCATCCCGACAGCGTCTCGACCTGACGCGCCCGCAGCGCCGCCCGATGCACCCAGCCGGTGGTGACGCCGAGCCCGGCGCCTGGCTTTCCGGTCTTGCGTTGCAGCAGGGTGATCTGGCGCGGCACGACAGGCGGCAGCCGCGCCTTCAGGCCGCCGGGGCGTTCGACGCTCAGATCCGCGCCCCATTCGTCGCACCAGCGCTCGGGATCCAGCGCCGGCTGCTCGGCGTGGGAAAGCAGCTCCGCCACATCGAAGCCGATCCCGCCGGCGCCGATGATCGCGACCCGACGCCCGACGCGCTCCGGATGCTGGATCGCCATGGGATAGGAGATCACGCTGGGGTGATCGATCCCCTCCAGTTCGAGTTCGCGAGGCCTGACACCGGTGGCGATGACGATCTCGTCGAAATCCTGCAACTGCTGGACACCGGCTTCCGCGTTGAGGCGCAGCTCCACGCCAAGCAGCGCCAACCGGGTCGAGAAGTAACGCAGCGTCTCGGCGAACTCCTCTTTCCCGGGTATGCGCTGTGCCAACCGGAACTGGCCGCCGATCTCCGGATCACGCTCGAACAGCGTCACTCGATGCCCGCGCTCGGCGCAGGCCGTGGCCGCGGCCAGCCCCGCCGGGCCCGCTCCGACCACGGCGACCCGCTTGGAAGTCGCGGCCGGCGACAGCGTCAGCTCCGTTTCGTGACAGGCGCGGGGGTTGACCAGGCAGGAGGTCAACTTGCCCTTGAAGGTGTGATCGAGACAGGCCTGATTGCAGGCGATGCAGGTATTGATCTCGTCGACCCGGCCCTGCTCGGCCTTGGCCACCCATGCCGGATCGGCCAGAAAGGGGCGCGCCATGGAGACCAGGTCGGCATGCCCGCCGGCCAGTACGGTCTCCGCCACCGCCGGCATGTTGATGCGGTTGGTCGCGATCAGCGGTATCGAGATCGCCTCGCGTACCGCCCGGCCGACGGCCACGAAGGCGGCGCGCGGCACGCTGGTCACGATGGTCGGCACCCGCGCCTCGTGCCAGCCGATCCCGCTGTTGATCACATCCGCCCCGGCCTGCTCGACCGCCAGCGCCAGCGCCACGATCTCGTCCCGGGTGCTGCCATCCTCGACCAGATCGATCATCGACAGCCGGAAGATCAGCAGGAAGTCCGTACCGCAGGCTTCGCGGACCCGGCGCACGATCTCGAGCGCGAACCGGCTGCGATGCGGCGCGTCGCCACCCCAGGCATCGTCGCGATGGTTGGTACGGCGGCACAGGAACTGATTGATCAGGTAACCTTCCGAGCCCATGATCTCGACGCCGTCATACCCCGCGCGCTGCGCCAACCTGGCGCAGCGCACGAAATCCTCGATCTGGCGTTCGACCTCGTCGCCACTCAACGCCCGCGGCACGAACCGGTTGATCGGTGCGGCGATCGCCGAGGGCGCCACCAGATCCGGGGAGTAGGCATAGCGGCCCGCATGCAGGATCTGCAGGCAGATATGGGCCCCCTGCTCATGGACCGCCTCCACCACCGGCCGGTGCTGGTCGGCCTCGGCCTCGTCGGTGAGCCTGGCGGCCCCCTGAAAGACCGCCCCTTCCGCGTTGGGGGCGATACCGCCAGTGACGATCAGGGCGACGCCGTGGCGAGCCCGCTCGGCATAGAACGCCGCCAGACGCTCGAAACCTTCCGGCGCTTCTTCCAGATTGGTATGCATCGAACCCATCACCAAGCGATTGCGCAGCGTCAGCGAACCTACCCGCAACGGGCGAAAGAGATTGGGGAAGTGCGTCACGATCGAATCCACTCATGTCGGGGCGCCCACCGCCGGCAGCGGCTTTCAAACGCGCGTATGAACATCAGTGTAACGAAACCGCCGCCAAGAGCCATTGCACCAAAGCGGTATTTCCACCACCAGGTGACATCGGAACGGAACGACGAGTCAGAGGGCCGTGAATCACAGCAGAGGCGAAGCAGGATGGAGCCGGGCAATGAAAGAGGCTTGGCGCCTGCAGGAGCCATCGCGAACGGGATGGCGAGAGATACCGATTGAAGCAGTAGACGTCGATGGCGGACCGGACGGGACTCGAACCCGCGACCTCCGGCGTGACAGGCCGGCATTCTAACCAACTGAACTACCGGTCCGCTGTGGTGGGTGGTACAGGACTCGAACCTGTGACCCCCAGCATGTGAGGCTGGTGCTCTAACCAGCTGAGCTAACCACCCAGACGTCAAACAATTCGATACAACAAGCACCAGCAATGCGAAGTATGGCGGACCGGACGGGACTCGAACCCGCGACCTCCGGCGTGACAGGCCGGCATT
>NZ_CALFQK010000175.1:0-75907 GCF_937921195.1 uncultured Salinicola sp. | reverse complement strand
AAGGGGTTCTTCTGGCTCGCCAGCCGGCCGCAGTACGCCGGCCAGTGGAGCCAGGCCGGCGGCATCGCCCACCACGGCTTCGCCGGCCTGTTCTGGCGTGCGGTGCCCGAGTCGCGCTGGCCGCAGGATCCCGAATACCGCGCCTCCATCCTGGAGAAGTGGCAGGAACCCTTCGGCGACATGCGCCAGGAGCTGGTCTTCATCGGCCAGGGCCTGGATGCCGTCGAGATTCGCCGGCGCCTCGAGGCTTGCCTGCTCACCGACGACGAACTGGCGCGCGGCAAGGACTACTGGGTGACGCTGCCGGACCCCTTTCCCGAGTGGGCCGCTGCCGCCTGAGTCCATCGTGGCCGGCTCGCTGGTGCCGCCTCGCTGTGGTCTGGTCTCCACCAGAGCTTCCCCGGTAGTCCCTTGTGGGCTTCACCGGGGTTTTTTATGGTCGCCGTTCTCCTGATGCCCACTTCGCGACCTCGACGACCGCCCGGTGGGTTTTTGTTTTCGTCATCGAGAGGCAGGCATTGCCAAAGAATTATTAGCAAGCTACATTTTCGCCATCATCCATCTCAGGAACAGGATTCATGGCCTCTCCCAAGCTGTTTACGCCGCTCGAGCTCGCCGGGCTCGAGCTGGCCAATCGCATCATGATTTCACCGATGTGCCAGTACTCCGCCGACGAGCACGGCAACATGACCGACTGGCACACCATCCATCTCGGCAACCTGGCGCTCTCCGGCGCCGGGCTGCTGGTGATCGAGGCGTCGGCGGTGGCGCCGGAAGGGCGCATCACCCCAGGGGACGTCGGGCTCTATTCCGACGCCAACGAGCAGGCGATGGCGCGCACGCTGGAGGCGGTACGGGCCCATTCACCGATGCCGATCGGCATTCAACTGGGCCACGCCGGGCGCAAGGCCTCCTGCCAGGCACCCTGGGAAGGCGGCGCGCAGTTGAGTCTGGACGCGGGAGGATGGCAGACCCTGGCGCCCTCCGATGTGCCCTATCAGGCCGATCAGCGTCCGCCGAAAGCGATGAGCCTCGACGATATCGAAGCGCTCAAGGCGGGCTTCGTCGCGTCGGCCAGGCGTGCCGAGCGCCTCGGCTTCGAGCTGATCGAGCTCCACGCCGCCCACGGCTATCTGCTGCATGAATTTCTGTCGCCGCTCTCCAACCGGCGCGAAGACGCCTACGGTGGCAGCCTGGAAAATCGGATGCGGATCGTGCTGGAGATCTTCGATGCCGTGCGCGAGGTGTTCCCGTCGGACAAGCCGGTGGGCGTTCGCATTTCCGGCAGCGACTGGGTCGAGGGCGGCTGGGACCTGGAGCAGAGCGTTGCGCTGGCCAAGGCCCTCGATGCCCGAGGCTGCAGCTTCATCGACTGTTCCGGTGGGGGGCTCGACCCGCGCCAGGCGCTCGATGTCGGCCCCAGCTACCAGGTGCCGTTCGCCCGTCGCATCAAGCAGGAGGTCGCCATGCCGGTGATCGCGGTGGGCCTGATCACCGAGCCGGAGCAGGCCGAAGGCATCGTCTTCAGCGGTGAAGCCGACGCCGTGGCGCTGGCCCGCGGCATGCTCTTCGATCCGCGCTGGCCGTGGCACGCCGCCGCCAAGCTCGGCGCCAGCGTGCACGCGCCCAAGCAGTATCTGCGTAGCCAGCCGCATACCTTGAAAGGGCTATTCGGCTAGATACCCTCTCCCCTGACCGGTCACAACCGTCTCATCGAGCGGTTTGTGGCTGGTATTCGGTTTGCGTCTCGAGGACCCCGTAGGCGATCTGGATCAGCTTGCGCATCGCCGCCCCCAGGCCGCCATCTTGCTCTTGCCATTGGCTATTCGTCGCCGGTAGAGCGCCGTGACCTGCGTCGCAGGCGAGTGGGGCATGAGGTCACCCCATCGTCTGTGTCGTCAACCCGACGCGAGCCGGGCCGGGAATCTCCGGCAGCACGCCGCGCCGCATCCGCTCGATGCGCTCGACACAGCGCAGCCCCGCCGACTGCAGCCAGTCGTCGTCCGGGTCCGGATCGACCAGGTCGAGTCGCACGAAACTGCCTTCATGCTCGGCGAACAGGGCCTGGATGAGCGCGCGGGCCGCCGTGTCGGAGTCGGCGAGTATCGGCCCGATATGGTGGCCGCGTCCGAAATCCCGCCATAGCGCGCACCCTTCGATTCGCCCCTCCACCGCCAGCACCACCCCGTGGGTGGCCTCGCGCACCGCCAGTGCGTGAACGGGGTTGCCGGGCACCAGCGCCAGCAGGGCGTCCCTGTCCGAGGCTCGTATCTGTCGCAGGTTCGGCATCGACGGCGCCGGAGTCGGCTCGATGATGCCCTGGTACTGACAGACGAGATTGCAGGTCTCGAAACCCAGCTTGCGGTAGAGCGGAGCGCCTGCCGTCGTCGCTACCAGGGCGATCGGTCGCTCACCGGCCAGGGCCATGAGATGCATCATGATCTCGCGCCCCAGGCCGCGCCCCTGCCAGGCGTCGTCGACGATGATCAGGCCGATCGTCGCCATGCTCCCGTGGTCGGTGCAGAAGCCGGTGCCCACCAGCTGGCCGCTGTCGCTGCGCAGGGCGATGCCCTGGCCGACCTCGAGCATCTGGGCCCAGTCCTCGCGTCGGTGGGGCCAGCCGAGCCGGCGCGACAGCAGCACGGCATCGTCGAGGTCCTGGGTATCGAAACGGCGATAGCCGAGCGTGGCATCGCGGGATGACGGATGGATTTCCGCAGTCGGGGCGTGGGGCATGTCGGCGTTCTCCTGTAGTCGATGGCGCAGGAGCGGTGATCCGGCAACGACCGCTATCGCAGGCTCCTGGGCGGGTACTTTACTCAGCGCGAGACGCAGCCCGCCACGCGGGACCTACGGATTATCGGAATTCGGCAGAATGCACCGAGAGAGGGGCGGTTCGGCGCATCAACTGCGCCAGGTAGGTGGACACTCGGCACCCTGTGCTGGACGTTCCGCCATACGATGGGAGCAGACGACGACGGTGGCTTTCGAGGTCTCCCGACTCGATGTCGTTCCACGTATCCCTCACGGCAAGGTCCCCCATGGCGAGCTTCGATCCCGATCGCATTTCCCTTCCTGGCGGGCACTACATTCACGGTCGTCTCGTCCAGGAGACTGGGACGCTCCCGGTTTCCCGGCCGTCGGACGGTAAGGTCTACGCGATGCTGCCCAGTGCCGATGCCGGGTGTGTCGATGCCGCCGTCGACAGCGCGCGGCGCGCGTTCGGCGGCAGCGATTGGGCGCGTCGTCCGCCGCGCGACCGGGCCAGGGCGATGCGCCGCTGGGCGGATCTGATCGAGGCCGACATCGATTATCTCGCGGCGCTGGAGTCCCTCGGTTCCACCCGGCCCATCGACCAGGCCCGCGCCTGGGATGTGCCCTATACCGCCGAAGGCATTCGCTTCTTCGCCGAGTTCGCCGACAAGTGCGGTGGCGAAGTGGCGGCCACGGCGCACGATCATCTGGGGATGCAGATCGCCGAGCCGCTCGGGGTGGTGGGGGCCATCGCGCCGTGGAACTTCCCGCTCAGCATGACCTGCTGGAAGGTCGCGCCGGCGCTGGCGGCCGGCAACACGGTGGTCTTGAAACCCTCGGAGATGACGCCGTTCTCGGCGGTGCGGCTGGCCACGCTGGCGGTGGAGGCGGGCGTTCCCCCCGGGGTATTCAACGTGATCCAGGGCAGTGGACCGGTCGCCGGAGAGGCGCTCTGCCGGCATCCCGGTGTCGCCAAGGTGACGTTCACCGGCTCGACCGGGACCGGGCGCGCGGTCATGCGCGCCTGTGCCGAGACCGGACCGAAACCGGTCACGCTGGAGCTGGGCGGCAAGAGTCCGCAACTGGTTTTCGCCGACGTGCCCGATCTCGACCGTACCGCGCAGACCCTGGCCGCCGCCATCACCGGCAACGCCGGCCAGGTCTGCGTCGCCGGCTCGCGACTGCTGGTCGAGCGGCCGCTGCTGGAACCGCTGGTCGAGCGCCTGCAGCAATGCTTCGCCACGCTGGAGCCGGGCTTGACCTGGCATGCGGGTACGCGATTTTCGCCGCTCATTTCCGACGCCCAGGCCAGACGCGTGGAGACGATCGTCTCCCGCGCCCGCGAGGCCGGGGCCGAGCTCCTCACCGGCGGAACCCGCTTCGACACCGAGAGCGGGGGCTGCTTCTATCGACCGACGATCCTGCAGGTGGGGGCCTCCGACAATCCGGCCGTGCGGGAGGAGATCTTCGGCCCCGTGCTGACGATCCAGGCTTTCGACGACGAAGAGGAGGCGCTGGGCCTGGCCGAACACGAGATCTACGGGCTCGCGGCGGGGGTGCATACCGCCGACCTGGGGCGGGCGCTGCGGGCGGTCCGGCGGCTGTCGGCGGGCACCGTGTGGGTCAACCGCTATGGACGCAGCCGCGACTACATCCTGCCCACGGGGGGCTACAAGCGTTCCGGGATCGGCCGCGACCTGGGCCGGGCGGCCTACGAGGCCAATCTGCACCACAAGAGCGTGCTGGTCGACCTGACCCCGTGAGGTTCCGCATCCCCCATCCAATACGTCGCCGGCCTGGCTGGCGTCGTCCAAACCGACAAGAGGCTCTCGATCATGTTCGTCAATGTGGATCCCGTTTTTGACAGTCCCGACTTTCCCGAGCAGGTGGATGTGGTGGTGATCGGCGGCGGCATCCTGGGCACTTGTGCCGCCTATGAGCTGGCCCGCCGGGGTATCTCGGTGGCGCTGCTGGAGAAGGGGCTGATCGGTTGCGAGCAGTCGAGTCGCAACTGGGGCTGGGTGCGTCAACAGAACCGCGCCCTGTATGAGCTGCCGCTGGCGATGCACAGCCTGAGCCGCTGGGAGGCCCTGTCGAAGGAGGTCGGGCGTGACGTCGGTTTTCGGCGCAGCGGAATCGTCTATACCACCGACAGCCAGGAGAGCCTGGATAACTGGGAAACCTGGGGGCGCCAGGCCCGCGAACAGGGCTTCGTCGGCCAGATGCTGAGCGCCGCGGAGGCGCATGAGCGCGCGCCCGGTACCACCTCGCGCTGGCTGGGCGGGGTCTGGTCGCCCACCGACGGTCGTGCCGAGCCGGCCATGGCGTGTCCGGCGATCGCGCACGGCGCCCAGGCGCACGGCGCGTCTGTGCATCAGAACTGTGCGGTGCGAGGACTGGATCTCACCGCGGGCCGTGTCAGCGGGGTATGGACCGAGCGCGGGTTGATCCGCACCTCGAGTGTGATCTGCGCGGGGGGCGCCTGGAGCTCGCGGTTTTGCCGGCGTCACGGGGTGGACCTGCCCTCGGCCAACATCATGGGCACCGCCATTCAAACCACGGCGGCGCCCGAAGTGACTCCCGGCTGCCTGACCACACCGAAAATCGCGCTGCGGCGGCGGCTCGATGGCAGCTATACGCTGGCCATGCCCGGGCTGGGCCGGGTCGAGATCAGCCCCCAGGGGCTGCGTTACGCCACCCGATTCTACAGCGCCTATCGCAGCAAGCTGGCCAAGAAGCTCCAGATCAGGCTGGGGCGCTCTTTCTTCAGCGGCCCGGAAGCGGCCGGACGCTGGGAGTTCGACCAGGTCTCGCCGTTCGAACGGCAGCGCATTCTCGACCCCATGCCGGACATGGCGCTGGCCCGGGCGACGCTGGCCGGGCTGCACGCCGAGTATCCGGCGCTGAAGGGGGTGCATCTGGCACGTGCCTGGGCCGGCATGATCGATACGACACCGGATCTGGTGCCGGTGATCTCGCCGATCGAAGCGATCCCGGGCTTCACGGTCGCGTCCGGCTGCAGCGGCCACGGCTTCGGCATCGGTCCCGCGTCCGGGCAACTGGCGGCGGACATCGCCACCGGTGCCACGCCGGCGGTGGACCCGGCCCCTTTCCATCTGTCGCGCTTTTCCGATGGCAGTCGCATCCGACAGCCCGAGATGATGTGAATCCGTCGCCGCAGCCTGTGCTGTTCCTGGATCCAAAAAGGGCGATTTGTGCCAGCCCGGCACCCGCTTTCAGCGTCAGCCACCGTGGACCAGGTGCTGTAATGAAGGCGATCGGATCGGCACCGGTTCGCGCTGGCATCCCGAGCCGTCCAGATCGCCGGTGGCCCATGGCCCCGGCATGTCACGACAACGCCACAGCACTGCCACAGCAACGCCACAACGACAGGACGAAGCCCCATGAGCGACATCATGCGCCCCAAGTACATCACCTTCGACTGCTACGGCACCTTGACCAACTTCCAGATGGGGAGTCTGACCCGCGAGATATTTGCCGACCGGATTCCCGAGGCCGGGCGCATGGATGGCTTCGTGAAGGACTTCGGCGCCTATCGCTTCGACGAGGTGCTGGGGCCGTGGAAGCCCTACGCCGAGATCCTTTGTACCGCCCTCGAGCGGACGTGCCGGCGCTGGGGCGTCGAATATCGCGACAACGAAGGCATGCGCTACTACGAGGCGGTGCCCACCTGGGGGCCGCATCCCGACGTGATCGAGGGGCTGTCGAAGATCGCCGGCAGGATTCCGCTGGTGATCTACTCCAATGCCGATGACACTCAGATCATGTCCAATGTCGAGAAGTTGGAAGTGCCGTTTCACGAGGTGTTCACCGCCGACACCTTCAAGGTCTACAAGCCCCGCCTGGCCGCCTTCGAAGCCATGATCGACACCCTGGGCTGCCGCCCCGAGGAGCTGCTGCACGTCTCTTCGAGCTTTCGCTACGACCTGATCTCGGCCTCGCTGATGGGGATCGAGAACAAGGCGTTCGTGGCGCGGGGGCACGAGCCCTACTGCGCCGGCTACGGCGCCACCGAGATTGCCGATATCCGTGGCCTGCCGGCACTGGTCGGGCTCTGAGCGTCGATCTCGCCACCGTTCCCATATCGCTCGAGCGGGAAGCTCGACCGAAGGCATCGATCCGTACCCATGGCCAGGGAGAAGCCGTCATTCAGTAAGCGCTAAATCCGAGTTCCATAACAATTCCAGTCGATCTAGGAGAAGGCTAATGACGCGTCACGACAACAACAGTCACGACAACCGTCGCGACAACAAGAGCGACCAGCTGACCTCTCCCCAGGAGAGTCTTCAGATCTATCGGGCCATGCAGCGCGGGCTGTCCCGGCGCGATGCCATGAAATTGCTCGGCGCGGCCGGCGTGCTGGCCATGGGCGTGGGCGGGGTGCCCGGCTTGTCGCCGGCCTTCGCGGCGGAGGGCGAGGCGTCGCCGCAACGCGGCGGGCGTATCCGCGTCGCCGCCCACTCCTCCTCGACCAAGGATTCGCTCGATCCGGCGCAGGGCTCGACGGCGATCGACTACTGTCGTGCCTACATGTTCTACAACGGCCTGACCCAGTTCGACCCGGACCTGCGCCCGCAGCCGTGCCTGGCCGAGAGCTTCGAGACCACCGACAACGGCAGCCACTGGATCTTCGTCCTGCGCCAGGGGGTGACGTTCCACGATGGCAAGGCGCTCACGCCCCAGGACGTGATCTACTCGATCATGCGCCACAAGGAGCCCGCGGTCGGCTCCAAGGTGCTGTCGATGGTCGAGCAGATCGAGAGCATACGGGCACTCGATCAGCGCCGGGTCGAATTCAACCTCTCGTCGCCCAATATCGAACTGCCCTCGATTCTCGCCGTCTCGCATCTGGTCATCGTCGCCGATGGCACCCAGGACTTCTCGAAAGGCAACGGCACCGGCGCGTTCCGCTGTCAGGAGTTCTCGCCCGGGGTTCGCTCTGTCGGTGTGCGCAACGAGAACTACTGGCGCGAGGGGTATCCGTATCTGGACGCCATCGAGATGGTCGGCATCAGCGACGAATCCTCCCGGGTCAACGCGCTGCTCTCCGGCGACGTGCAGATGATCAACAACCTCAGCGGCAACTTCGCCGAGCGGATCAAGCAGAGCGACAACGGCTTACTCAAGGCGACCAACTCCGGCAACTACACCGACCTGGTCATGCGCTTCGACCAGCAGCCGACGAGTCGGCCGGCGTTCCGCGAGGCGATGAAGTGTCTCTTCGACCGCGAGCAGATCAAGCGCGTGGCGCTGCGCGGCTACGGCGAGATCGCCAACGACCAGCCCATCGCACCGGGCACGCCTTACTACTTCGACGGCCTGCCCCAGCGGGAATACGATCCCGAACGCGCCGCCTCCCTGCTCAAGCAGGCCGGTGTCGCCGGCGCCACCGTCCCGCTCGTCGCCTCGCCCGCCGCCAACTACTCCGAGGACATGGCGGTGCTGCTCCAGCAGTCGGCGGCGGCGGCCGGTCTCAAGCTCAACATCAACCGGGTGCCGGCGGACGGCTACTGGTCGAACCACTGGATGAAGCATCCCCTGGGCTTCGGCAACATCAACCCGCGACCGACCGCCAATATCCTGCTCTCCCAGTTCTTCCTGTCGAGCGCCGCGTGGAACGAGTCGGGATGGAAGAACGCGCACTTCGATCAACTGGTCGTCGCGGCGCGGGGCGAGCCCGACGAGGCCAAGCGCAAGCAGATGTACGCCGACATGCAGACCTTGATCCACGACGAGGGCGGCATCGGGATTCCTGTCTTTCTCAGCGATCTCGAGGGCTACGACTCCCGGATCGGCGGCATGGACCGGACCGTGCCGCTGGGATCCTTCATGGGCTACCTGTTCGCCGAATACGTCTGGTGGAAGGGCTGAGCCGGGACTCGCACGTCAACGCAAGCGCCGGTCGGCGCCGACCTCGCCCTGGGGCGGGTGAGGCGCGATCGGGGCACTCGAGTCGGAGACGACCCATGCGCAACACCCTATTTGGTCTCGTGGCTGGACGACTGGGCGCCAGTCTGCTGACCCTGTTTCTGGTATCGCTGGTGATCTTCGCCATCACCTCGCTGCTGCCCGGCGATACGGCCCAGCAGATTCTGGGCCAGTTCGCCACGCCCGAGCAGGTCGCTGCGCTGAGAGCGCAACTGGGGCTCAATCAGCCGGCCATCGTGCGTTACTGGCACTGGCTGTCCGGTTTCGTCACCGGCGACCTCGGTCAGTCGGCGAGCAACGGCATGGCGGTCGCCCAACTGATCAACGATCGCCTGCCCAACTCCCTCATCCTCGCCGGCATCACCACCCTCGTCTCGGTGCCCATCGCCATCACCATGGGCGTGGTGGCGGCGATGCGCCGCGGCGGCCTGATCGATCGCCTGCTCAATCTGGTGACCCTGTCGATGGTCGCGGTGCCGGAGTTCCTGGTGGCCACGCTGGCGGTGCTAATTTTCGCGGTCAAGCTCAACTGGCTGCCCGCACTCTCCTACGTCTCCACGATCGAGTCGCTGGGCGACGCCATGAAGATCTACGCCATGCCGGTGCTGACGCTCTGCTGCGTGCTCATCGCGCAGATGGCTCGCATGACCCGTGCGGCGCTGATCGATCAGCTCGATAGCCCCTACGTCGAGATGGCGCAGCTCAAGGGCGTGCCGCCGATCCGCCGGGTCATGCGCCACGCCCTGCCCAATGCGGTCGGGCCGATCGCCAATGCCGTCGCGCTGAGCCTCTCCTATCTACTCGGCGGCGTCATCATCGTCGAGACCATCTTCAACTACCCGGGGATCGCCAGCCTGATGGTGGACGCGGTATCCAACCGCGACCTCTCGCTGGTGCAGGCCTGCGCCATGCTGTTCTGCGGCACCTATCTGGTGCTGGTCATGCTGGCCGACATCTGCGCGATTCTCTCCAACCCGAGGCTGCGCAACCGATGAACTCGCTCAAGACGATGCCGCACCCCAAGGCCAATACTCCCCAGCGGTTGCGCCACGGCAGCCATCTCCCCGTCGGCGCCCCTCGGCGTCGCAATCGCCGCCGGCTCCAGCTGACGCGCTGGATCGGGCTCGGCGTGTTCGGCTTCTGGATTCTGGTGGCGCTGTTCGGGCCGCTGCTGGCACCCCATCCGATGGGGGCGTTCGTCTCCGACCAGATGTTCGGCGGGATCAGCGCCGCCTACCCGCTGGGCACCGACTACATGGGCCGCGACATGCTCAGCCGGATCCTGACCGGCGCTCGCTATACCGTGGGCCTCGCCCTGGTCGCCGCCTGTCTCTCCAGCCTGATCGGCGCCGGTTTCGGCATGCTCTCGGTGCTGTTGCCGAAGTGGCTGGAGGAGTCCGTGCGACGGGTATTCGACACCCTGATTTCGATCCCCAGCAAGATGATGGCGCTGGTGATGGTGTCGGCCTTCGGCGCTTCGATCCCGCTGCTGATCACGGCCACCGTGCTCAGCTATGCCCCCGGGGCCTTCCGGATCGCCCACAGCCTGGCCACCAATCTGGCCACGATGGAGTACGTTCAGGTCGCCCACACCCGGGGCGAGGGGCGACTCTACATCGCCGCCCGCGAGATCTTCCCCAACATGATCCAGTCGGTATTGACCGACATGGGGATGCGCTTCGTGTTCATCGTGCTGCTGCTCAGCGGCATGAGCTTTCTCGGGCTGGGCGTGCAGCCGCCGGCGGCGGACCTCGGGTCGCTGGTGCGCGAGAACATCGGCGGCTTGAGCCAGGGCGCGATCGCGGTCATCGCGCCGGCCCTGGCCATCGGCACGCTGACCATCGGCGCCAATCTGCTGATCGATAGCCTCTCCACCAGCCGCGCGACGCAGAAGGAGTGACCCATGCAAGGCGAATCGCTCATCGTTCGCGACCTCGAGATCGTCGCGACCCCCGACGGCGGGGAAGAACGCAGTATCGTCAGCCGGATCGGCTTCTCGCTCGAGCCGGGCGAGGTGCTGGCGCTGATCGGGGAGTCCGGGTCGGGCAAGACCACCATCGCCCTGGCCATGCTGGGGTACGCCAGGCGCGGGTGTCGTATCGCCGGTGGCAGCGTGCGCCTGGGCGAGACCGAGGTGCTGTCGCTCTCACCGGTGGCGACGCGAGCCCTGCGCGGACACCGCGTCGCCTACATCGCCCAGAGCGCGGCGGCGGCGTTCAACCCCTCGCGCTCGCTGATGGATCAGGTGATCGAGGCGGCGCTGCTGCACAAGGTGATGGATCGCCGCACCGCCCGGGACAAGGCCATCGGCCTGTTCCGGGATCTGGCGCTGCCCGACCCCGAGCACATCGGCGAGCGCTACCCTCACCAGGTCTCGGGCGGGCAGCTGCAGCGCGTGATGGCGGCGATGGCCCTGCTCACCGATCCGGCGCTGGTGATCCTGGACGAGCCGACCACGGCGCTGGACGTGACCACCCAGGTCGAGGTGCTGCTCGCGTTCAAGCGGGTCATGCGCGAGCGCGGCACCACGGCGATCTACGTCTCCCACGACTTGACCGTGGTCGCCCAGATGGCCGACCAGGTACTGGTGCTCAACGGGGGCTGCGAGCAGGAGCAGGGCCGGATCGAAGAGATTCTCGAGCGGCCCCGGCACGCCTACACCCGCAGCCTGCTGGCGGCGACCCGGCCGCCGCGCCTGGCCGACTCGATGCCGGCCGCCGCGGGGCAGCCGCTGCTGGAGGTCGAGCGGCTCGATGTCGGCTACGGCAAGCCGAACCGCGACGGCGAGCCGTCGGCGATGGTGCTGCGCGGGATCGATCTCACGCTGCACGCGGGCCGCTCCATCGGGGTCATCGGTGAATCGGGCTCCGGCAAGTCGACCCTGGCCCGAGCGGTCGCCGGGCTGATCGCCCCCTGCCATGGCAGCGTACAGTTCGATGGCACCCCGCTGTCGCCGACGCTGCGCGGCCGCACGCCGGATCAGTTCCGGCGCATCCAGATGGCCTTCCAGAGCGCCGACAACGCGCTCAACCCGGCCCATTCGGTACGGCGGCTGCTCGGCCGGCCGCTGGAGACCTATTTCCACCTGGACCGTGCCGAGCGGCGGCGCCGGATCGACGAGCTCATGGCGCTGGTCAAGCTGCCCACCGGCCTGCTGGATCGCAAGCCCGGCGAGCTCTCCGGGGGCCAGAAGCAGCGCGTCAACCTCGCGCGCTGCCTGGCGGCCAAGCCGGATCTGATTCTCTGCGACGAGGTGACCTCGGCGCTGGATACCGTGGTCGGTGCGGCGATTCTCGAGCTGCTGGCGGAGCTGCGTCAGGAGCTGGGCGTCGCCTACCTGTTCATCAGCCACGATATCTCGACGGTGCGCGCGCTCTGCGACGACGTCATGGTGCTCTACCATGGCGAGTGCGTGGAGTTCGGGAGCTGCGAAGCGGTACTCGAGGCGCCGCGCCACGACTACACGCGCAAGCTGATCGGCTCGGTGCCGGAGTTGCGCCCCGGCTGGCTGGAGAACCGCACGCTCGCGCTGGCGGAGGCCCCGGCCTGAACCTCGCCGGGGCGGGAGCGGCGATTCAGTAGCCGCGCTGGCGGTCGATCCGGCCGACCATCGACTCGCCGCGCTGGTGGCGGCGCAGGTTGTCCAGCAGCACCGGGAATGCGCTCTCCGGCTGCGTCATGGCGGCTACGTGGGGTGTCAGCAGGATGCGTTCGTGCTGCCAGAAGGGGTGGTCCGGCGCCGGCGGCTCCTGGCTCAGCACATCCATCACCGCCGCCGACAGCTGCCCCGACGCCAGCGCCTCGAGCAGGTCGTCGTCGACCAGGTGCTCGCCGCGGCCGATGTTGACCAGCGCTGCGCCCGCGGGCAACAGTGCGAACAGCTCGCGATCGAGGATGCCGCGGGTGGCATCGGTCAGTGGCAGGACGCAGATCAGGATGTCACTGGAGGCCAGAAAGCGCTTCAGCCCGTCGGGACCGGCGTGACAGGTGATCCCTGGCAACTGGCGCGGGCTGCGCGACCAGCCGCTGACCGGGAAGCCGTAGCCGCTCAGGCGCGTGGCGATGGCCTGTCCCAGCTGGCCCAGGCCGAGGATGCCGACACGGCGCTGCTCGGCGGCGACCAGGGGATGGGCCTGCCATTGGCACTCGCGCTGCTGGCGTACGTAGTCATACAGGCGACGATGCAGCCACAGCGTGGCGAAGCTGGCGTACTCGACCATGCCGGTCTCCAGCGCCGGGTCCAGCATGCGCACCAGCGGCATGCCGGCGTGCAGCTGCGAGAGATCGAACTGATCGATGCCGGCGGAGGTGGCGAACACGACCTCGAGGGCGGGCAGGCGGGTGGCGAGATCGCTGGGTGGCTCCCAGGCCAGCAGGTAGCGCACCTCGGCAGGATCGCCGACATCCGGCCACTGGCGGAACTCGATGTCGGGGGCGTGTCGTGCGAAGAGCGCCCGCCAGCGCTCTCCTCTCACCGGGTCGGCCTTGTAGAGCAGTGCCATGAACCTCTCCTTCGAAGGGAAGGCTTCAGGCTACGACAACGGCGGGGCAGCGAATGTCGTTGTGCCGTACTGGGCGGCGATATCTGCCGAATTGGCGGGCTTCAGCGCAGATTCCGCTGTGGCGGGGCGCCGCCGGCGCCAAATCGGCGAGAGTTGGCGAAAACGTGCGGTGGCCGGGAAGGGGCGCCGCTAGACTGTTCCGGTGTGAGCGATGGCGACGACCTGCGTCCCGGGCGTCGCTCCCGTGGACCGGGTATTCCAGGAGGAGGCATGAACCCTACCGATATTTCCACGACGCAGAGAGTGGATGCATTCGTGGCCGCGGCCCGGCCGCTGGAGAGCGGTGATCTCCATCACCTCCATCAGCTCTGCGTCGGCGTTTCCTGGCCTCACCGGGCGCGCGATGTGACGCTGCTGATGTCGCTGGGGCGTGGGTATCTCGCGATGGACGAGATCGAGCGCGTGCTGGCGTCCGGCATGTACTTCGAGATGGGCGAGGATTTCGCCATGATCGGCATGATGATGACCGCCCCGCGGCTCCAGACGCTGGGGGCGGGGCGCTGGCTGCTGGACCGGATCCTGGCGGATTGCGGCGGTCGCGATCTGCGCTTGAACGCGACGCGGGCGGCCTACCGCCTGTATGAGAGCGCCGGCTTCGTGCCGGTGGCGACGATCCATCAGCGTCAGGGCATCGTGCGCGAGGGGCCGCTGCCCGAGGTGGTTTCGGCGTGCCCGGTGCGCACGCTTCAGGCGTCGGACCAGGCGGCGTTGCGGGCGCTCGACCAGATGGCCTTCGGGGCCGAGCGCCGCGCGGTGCTGGACGCACTCTTCGCCGTCAGCGAGGGCACGGTGGCCGTACGCGACGGCGCGCCCGCGGGGTTCGCGCTGATTCGCGACTTCGGCCGGGGACGCGTGATCGGACCGGTGGTGGCGGAGGACGAGGCGATGGCGACGGCGCTGATCGCGCCGCTCCTCCGGCGCCATGTCGGGCAGTTCCTGCGCATCGACACCCTCTGCGACAGTCCGACGTTCTTCGCTTTCCTCGACGCCGCGGGACTCGACGCCTTCGACACCGTCACCCAGATGCGCCTGGGCAAGCAGAGAGGCGGTGACGGGCCGGTCCGGACCTTCGGCCTGGCCGCGCATACGCTCGGTTGAGGCCGGCGTCGCGATCAGGCATCGTCGTGGGCATCGTCCCCGATCAGCTGGCGTAGCGGGACCTCGGCCCGGTTCAGCGGGGTCTTCATCACCACGTAGCTGAAGTAGCGTGCGATCCCCACGTCCTGCTCCAGCCAGCTCTCCATGAGCCTCTGGAACTCGGAGAGGCGCGGCACGAGCATGCGCAGTAGATAGTCGTAGCCGCCGGAGACCAGGTGGCACTCCATCACTTCCGGAGTCGCCGCCATGACCGCCTCGAAGCGCTGAAAGCTGTCGCGGCGGTGGTTGCTCAGCGTAATCTCCACGAACAGCGTCATCGACGAGCCGAGCCGGGCAAGATTCAGGCGGGCGTTGTAGCTCTCGATGTAGCCGGCCTGCTGCAGCCGCTTGACCCGGGAGAGACAGGGGGAGGGCGACAGCCCCACGCGATCCGCGAGCTGGGCATTGGTGATGCGTCCGTCGCGCTGCAGCTCGGTCAGGATGGAGACATCGATGCGATCGAGTTTGGATGACGTCATGAGTCCAGGGCTGCTTCCCGTTGGCGTCGCCTCGGCGCCGGTGGCACGCCTATGCCGCCTGGCGGGTGGGGTTTCCATCGTTCTGCAGTTTTCAATATCGTGCCCTGGGGGGCAAGTTACGGGCGCGAATCTTTTGCCCGCTCTTTTCGGGCATCGTTGCGAAGATATGTCGATACATCGCATGTCACCAAGGCCCCGCCGCGAGGTATCCGACTTTGGGGGAGACAAGAATGAAGCTGGATCGTACCGATCTCAGGATCCTGACCGAGTTGCAGAAAAATGGCCGCATCCCCAACGTCGAGCTGGCCGAACTGGTCCACCTGTCGCCCAGTCCCTGCCTGATGCGGGTGAAGAAGCTGCAGGCCGCAGGCTACATCACCGGTTATTCGGCACTGATCGACCTGGCGAAATTCGACGAGATATTGACGGTGTTCACCGAGGTGACGCTCTCCCACCACCGCCAGATCGACTTCGATCGGTTCCAGCAGGCGGTCGCGAAGATCGACGACTGCATCGAGTGCCATCTGATCTCGGGCGGGTTCGACTATCTGCTCAAGTTCGTGACCCGTGGCATCGCGGAATACCAGGCGCTCATCGAAGGGCTGGTCGAACAGGAGGTGGGGATCGAGAAGTATCTCAACTACGTGGTCATCAAGTCACCTTTCTCGAAATCCCACCTGCCGCTCAATGCCCTGTTCGGGCCCCAGTCGGAGTCGTCCTGAACGGCGTGTCGCGTCAATCATCCCGCTCCGCGGATTCGGCCCCATGCAGAGTGGCGATGGCCTGGCGAACGTCCTCCAGGCTTGTCGGGTCGTCGATGGTGGCGGGCACGTCGAAGGTCTCCCCGTCGGCGAGCTGGCGCAGCGCGCGGCGCAGGATCTTGCCGGAGCGGGTCTTGGGCAGCCGATCCACGACCCGGACCTGCTTGAAGCTCGCCACCGGGCCGATCCGTTCCCGGACCAGAGCGACGAGCTCCCGCTCCAGCTTCGCGTCGTCGCCATCGAAGCCATCCTTGGGAATCACCAGGCCCAGCGGCAGTTGCCCCTTCAGCGCGTCCTGCGTCCCGATCACCGCGCATTCGGCCACCGCCGGATGCGAGCCGAGCACCTCTTCCATCTCGCCGGTGGAGAGCCGGTGGCCGGCGACGTTGATCACGTCGTCGGTACGGCCCATCACGAACAGGTAGCCGTCCTCGTCGAAATAGCCACCGTCACCGGTAAGGTAGTAACCCGGATAGGTCGCCAGGTAGGCCGAGTGCAGGCGCTCGGGGTCGCCCCAGATGCCGGCGAGGCAGCCCGGCGGCAGCGGCTGCTTGATCACCACGCTGCCCTCGGTCAGGGCGCCCACCTCCTCGCCGTGGCGGTCGAGGATGCGCACATCGTAGCCCGGCACCGGAAAGGTGGCGGAGCCGGCACGGGTCGGCACCGGGTCAAGCCCCAGCGGATCGGCGGCGATCGCCCAGCCGGTCTCGGTCTGCCACCAGTGATCGACGATGGGAACGTCGAGATGCGCCTTGAGCCAGTGATAGGTGGGCGGGTCGAGGCGCTCCCCGGCCAGGAACAGCGAGCGCAGGCAGGAGAGATCGTAGCCCTCCATCTGGCGGGCATCGGGATCCTCCTTCTTGATCGCGCGAAAGGCCGTCGGGGCGGTGAAGAAGCTCTTCACTCGATACTCCTCGATCACCCGCCAGAAGGCGCCGGCGTCGGGGGTACGCACCGGCTTGCCCTCGTAGACGACGCTGGTGGCGCCGCGCAGCAGCGGGCCGTAGACGATGTAGGAGTGGCCGACCACCCAGCCCACGTCGGAGGCGGAGAAGAAGACGTCTCCCGGGGCGATGTCGTAGATCGCTTCCATCGAGTAGTGCAGCGCCACCGCGTAGCCGCCGGTATCGCGCACCACGCCCTTGGGTTTGCCGGTGGTGCCGGAGGTGTAGAGGATGTAGAGCGGGTCGGTGGCCTTCACCGGTACGCAGTCGGCGGGCTCGGCCGCCGCCATCAGCGTCTCCCACGCCGCTTCGTCGGGGCCGATCTCGGCGCGGCAGGCGTCGCGCTGCAGGTAGACGCAGTGGGCCACCGCGTGGGCGCTGCGCGACAGCGCCTCGCGCACGATCGGCTGATAGGGTATCACCCGGTCGGGTTCGAGCCCGCAGGAGGCGGCGATCACCACCCTGGGCTTGGCATCCTCGATCCGCGCGGCCAGCTCTCGCGGCGCGAAACCGCCGAACACCACCGAGTGGATGGCGCCGAGACGCGCGCAGGCCAGCATCGCGATCAGCGCTTCCGGCACCATCGGCATGTAGATCACCACGCGATCGCCCGGGGTGACGCCCAGCCCGCGTAGCGCGCCGGCGCAGCGGGCGGTGGTGTCGCGCAGCTCACGATAGCTGTAGCGCCGCTGCTGGCCGCTGAGCGGAGAGTCCCAGTAGATCGCGGTGCGCTCGCCGTGCCCCTGCTCGACGTGGTGGTCGAGGGCGGCGTGACACAGATTGAGCTCGCCATCGCCGAACCAGCGGGCGTGTCCGCTCGCGTCGTAGGCGAGCGCCCGGGACGGTGGCGCGAACCAGGGAAGGCGTCGCGACTGACGCATCCAGAAGGTTTCCGGATCCTCGATCGAGGTGCGGTACTCGTCCTGATAGCGACTCATGGATCCCTCCCGCTGCAGTGCCTGTCCCGGCCCATCTCGCCGGGGCTTGGTGACACTGTATGAGGGGGAAGGCCCGACGACCGTCCGACCATCGGCTAGGTTCGACGAATGGACGCCGAACCCGGCGTGGTGCGCCGGCACGCGCGATGCGCTGGCGTCACTCCCGTCGTGTCAGCGGGGCTCGAAATCGCGCTCGGCCCGGGCCACGGCATCGTGGGCGTGCAGGCTCTCGGCGTGGGTGATGTCGACGCGATAGCCGAGCACGTCGGATTGCGCCTCGCACTGCTCGGCCAGCCGTCGCGCGGCATCCTCGCAGAACATCAGGTTGGCGCCATTGCGCTCGGCGAAGGCCTGCTCGTCGATGCGCTTGACCAGCGTCTGCACCGGTGTCTGCAGGGTCTGCTCGAGGGCGTCGATGCGCGCCGCCGTCGCGAAGGGGGCCGCCTCGGCCAGGCGCAGCGCGATCGCGGCCCGGCTGCGCTGGCTGTGGGGCGTGGGGAAGCTGCCGCTGCGTTCGATCCAGTCAGCCACCGCGTCTGCGTCGAGGTTCGCGGTGTTCTGCTCCTCGGCCCAGTGGCGCCAGTCGCGGGCCATGGCATGCCTGGCCAGTGCCGTCGAGCAGGGGCAGGTGGAGGCGTAGTCGAGCTCGAGGGTCAGGGTCCGGGTCAGGCCTTGATGGCTGCCCTCGAGGGCCAGCGTGAGCGGGTAGTGGCGCCAGCCGCTGGCGTCACTGAGCAGGGCACGGCGCCGCAGCGGCAGATCGAGACGCAGCGCCAGATAGAGGCGCTGGCTGGTGTCGTGCTGGCTATCCAGCAGGGCATGCCCCAGGGCGTCCAGCCGGTCCGGCGTCAACGGCGATTCGTCGAGGCGGTCGAGCAGGCGGTAGAGGCGCGACATATGGATGCCGCGCTGGCCGGCGGCGAGATCGACACCGACGTCGGCGGTGGCCGGCAGCCGAGTGCCATCCTCCCATTGCAGCCGGATGGCGATGCCCTGCATGCCGACATGTTGCAGGGCGCGGTATGAGGCGCCCTGGGACAGTTCCGATTCGCGCCCAGCGGCGACATCCGGTAGCGGCGGTACGGTGAGGTTCATGAGTGCTCATCGATATCATTAATGTTATTTTATAACATATCTTTTGACGCCGATGCGCACAACCTTCACTCGCCGCCGAGTTCGCGCATGACCTGGTAGAGCGCCGACTTCGCTTCGAACCCGACGCCCGGGACGTCGGGCAGAGCGACGTAGCCATCTTCCACCCGGATGCCGTCGGCAAAGCCGCCGAAGGGCTGGAACACGTCCGGGTAGGATTCGTTGCCGCCCAGGTGCAGGCCGGCGGCGATATTGAGCGACATCTGGTGGCCACCGTGGGGTACCACGCGACGGCTGGACCAGCCCATCCCGGCCATGACATCGAGCGTGCGCAGATACTCCACCAGACCGTAGGAGAGCGCGCAGTCGAACTGCAGGTAGTCGCGATCCGGGCGCATGCCGGCGTAGCGCAGCAGGTTGCGGGCGTCCTGATGCGAGAACAGGTTCTCGCCGGTCGCCATCGGCAACTCATAGTGGTTCGCGAGCTCCGCCTGCAGCGCGTAGTCGAGCGGATCGCCGGCCTCTTCGTACCAGAACAGATTGTAGGGCTTGAGTGCCTCGGCGTAGGCGATGGCCGTCGCCTGGTCGAAGCGGCCGTTGGCATCGACCGCCAGTCGACTGCCGTCGCCGACGATCTCCAGCACCGCGTCGATCCGGCGCAGGTCCTCATCCAGCGGTGCGGCGCCGATCTTCATCTTGACCACGCTGTAGCCGCGATCGAGATAGCCGCGCATCTCCTCCTGCAGCTTCGAGTGGTCCTTGCCGGGATAGTAGTAACCGCCGGCGGCATAGACCCAGACCTTGTCGTCGGCCTGACCATCGCGGTAGCGCTCCGCCAGCAGCCGATAGAGCGGCTTGCCCTCGATCTTGGCCACGGCGTCCCAGACCGCCATGTCGATGGTGCCGACCGCCACCGAGCGCTCGCCATGGCCACCGGGCTTCTCGTTGGTCATCAACGTCTTCCAGATGGCGAACGGGTCCAGGTTGTCGTGTTCGTGATCGATCAGCGTCTCGGGGTCGGCTTCCAGCACCCGGGCCAGAAAGCGGTCGCGCATCAGCGCGCCCTGGCCGTAGCGACCGTTGGAGTTGAAGCCGTAACCGATCACCGGCTTGCCGTCGCGGATCACGTCGGTGACCACCGCGACGACCGAACAGGTCATCTTGGAGAAATCGATGTAGGCATTGGCGATGGGAGAGGCGATCGATGCGGTCTGTTCGCGGATATCGACGATACGCATGGCTGAACACTCGTGGAGGAAGGAGAGGCCACGATAACGGTGGCGTCGACTCGCCAGCCAATGCTATTAACGGGGTTTGACATGCCGAAACGGCATTGCCATTGGTAACCCTCTCACAGGACTCCACCCATGGAACTGGTCTGGCTCGAGGACTTCATCGCCTTGGCGGAGCACGGCAGCTTCGTGCGCGCCGCCGAGGCGCGCCATATCACCCAGCCGGCCTTCAGCCGAAGAATACGCGCGCTGGAGGCGTGGATGGACGTCACCTTGTTCACGCGAACGCCCCAGGGGACGTCGCTGACCGAAGCCGGGCGGGCGATGCATCGCGGTGCGCTGGAGTCCGCCACCCGCCTGCATCGGTTGCGCGAAGAGGTTCGGGAGGTGGCGGGCAAGACCGCGCGAACCCTGCAGTTTGCGGCGACACACTCGCTGTCGTTCACGTTCTTCCCGCGCTGGATTCGTCAGATCGAGAAGGGCGCGCCGCTCGAGGCGCTGCAGCTGCACACCGAGAGCATGGCGGAATGCGAGCAGAGGCTGATGCAGGGGCGGGTACATTTTCTGCTCAGCCACCGTCACCCGGAGGTGCCCACGCGACTCGATCCGGGCCGATTCGAGAGTCGAAGGATCGCGCAGGACACGCTGGTACCGCTGATCGGTGCGGAATTGGGCAGAAAACTCGGCGAGGGCAAGGACGCAGCGGCGGGCTTCGATCCCGAATTCCCGCCGGTGGACGATCCCGCCGTTCCGTATCTGGCCTACACCGACGCTTCCGGGCTGGGGCGCATCGTTTCCCACCGCCTGCGCAGCGATGCCGAGTTCGCCTCGCGCGCGCCGCTGTTCTCGAGCCACCTGGCGGCAGTGTTGATGTCGATGGCGTTGGAGAACAAGGGGATGGCCTGGCTCCCGCTCATCCTGGCGGAGTCGGAGTGGCGCGGTCGTCAACTGGTCCGGGCGTTCGGACCGGCCTGGGACATACCGGTCGAGATTCACGTCGCCCGGGCCAGGGCGGCGCTGCCTGCCGCTGCCGAGGAATTCTGGCAGCGCCTGGCGACGTTGCCCTAGACCGTCACGCTGCGCCGGATGCCCCGATGTCGGCCGCGTTACTCGCTGCCGATACGATCGAGCAATGCCATTTGAGCATCAGGTATCTCCATCGCGGCCGCCTGGATATTCTGCTGCAGATGCTCGGGCGACGAGGTGCCGGGGATCAGCAGGATATTGGGCGAGCGCTTGAGCAGCCACGCCAGCGCCACCTGCATCGGGCTGGCGTCGAGGGTCTGCGCCACCTCGGACAGTGTTTCCGACTGCAGGGGCGTGAAGCCGCCTAGCGGGAAGAACGGCACGTAGGGAATCCCGTCCGCGGCGAGCCGGTCGATCAACGCATCGTCGGCGCGATTGGCCAGGTTGTACTGGTTCTGCACGCAGACGATGGGGGCGATCTTCTGTCCGTCGGCGACCTGGGTGGCGGTGACGTTGCTCAGCCCGATGTGCTTGATCAGGCCGCGCTCGCGGAGCTCGACCAGGGTCGTCAGCGGCGCCTCCAGCGAGCCTTCCGCCGGGCCGTGGACGTCCAGCATGCTGCGCAGGTTGACGACCTCCATCTGTTCCAGGCCCAGGTTGCGCAGGTTGTCCTCCACCGCCTGGGTCAGCTCGGCTGGGGAGAGCGCGGGCAGCCAGGCGCCGGTTTCATCGCGTCGGGCGCTGACCTTGGTGACGATGCAGAGATCGTCGGGATAAGGATGCAGTGCCTGCCGGATCAGTTGGTTGGTGACGTGGGGGCCGTAGAAATCCGAGGTGTCGATATGATCGATACCGGCGGCGATGACCTCCTCGAGCACCCGCAACGCCCGTGCCGGATCCCTGGGCGGACCGAACACGCCGGGGCCGGCGAGCTGCATGGCGCCGTAGCCCAGGCGCTTGACCCGACGATCGCCGAGGGCATATGTACCGGCCTTGTCGATGAGAGACATGGTTCACTCCTGTATCGAATAACGGATGGTGGACGCTCTTGTGAGTCCTGCATGGTAGGCCTGCCGATGCTGTGCGACTATTCCGTTCAATCCATACAGGGCGTACGGGAAAGTGCACAATGAGCGCCGATCTCGGTGATCTTCAGGTCGTGCTGGCGGTGGCCAGAGCCAAGGGGTTTCGGGAAGCCGCGAGACTGAGCGGTACCAGCGCCTCGCGCTTGAGCGATGCGGTGCGGCGTGCGGAGACCGCACTCGGCATTCGACTGTTCCATCGCACCACTCGGGCGGTGACGCTGACGCGAGCCGGCGAGGCGCTGGTGGCGCGCTTGTCGCCCGCGCTGGCGGAGGTGGAAAGCGCGCTGGATGCGGTCAACGGCTTCAAGGATCGCCCGGCCGGTACGCTGCGGCTCAACGTGCCGGTCAGCGCATCGAGACTGGTGCTGCCCTCGATCCTGCCCGACTTCCTCAAGGCCTACCCGGAAATTCGCGTGGAGATCACCGCCGACAGCGCGGTGACCAATATTCTCGCGGCGGGATACGACGCCGGCATTCGCTACGATGAGCGCCTCGAGCAGGACATGATCGCCGTGCCCATCGGCCCGCGCGAGCAGCGTTTCGCGCTGGTCGCGTCGCCCGACTATCTGGCCCGCTGCGGCACCCCCGAACATCCCCGGGATCTGCTCGACCACGCCTGCATTTACGGCCGTTTCACCAATGGCAACCTGGCGGTCTGGGAGTTCGAAAAAGGCGAAGAGCTGATCCGTATCGAGCCCCATGGGCCATTGGAGGTCAGTATCGGTGGCGGGGTCGATCTCGGCGTCGACGCCGCGCGGCAGGGCGTCGGCCTGATCATGCTGTTCGAGCAGTGGCTCCGGCCCGACCTGGAAAGCGGTGCGTTGATGCCGGTACTCGAACCCTGGTGGCCACGGTTTTCCGGCCCCTATCTCTACTACGCCGATCGCCGGCTGGTACCCGGCCCACTGCGCGCCTTCATCGACTTCATCCGCGATCGCGACTAGCGTTCCCGCCGGCGCGATGACGTATCCTGGCCCTCTCCGCCGCCTCCCTGGAGCTTCTCATGCGCATGTCGCCGCTGCCGCCGCTCAACGCTCTGATCGCTTTCGAAGCGGCGGTGAGACACATGAGCTTTACCCGTGCCGCCGTCGAGCTGAACCTGTCCCAGAGCGCGGTGAGTCGTCAGATCGTCCATCTCGAACAGTTTCTGGGCCGCAAGCTCTTCATCCGCGAGCAGCGCCAGCTGACGCTGACCCGGGCGGGCGAAACCTACGCGCTGCAGGTGCGCTCGATCCTGGACGACTGCGTCAACGCCACCGCCGAGGTGATGAAGAGCACCGGCGAGAACGAGTTGACGGTGGCCTGTACCGCCGGGGTGGCCCAGTTCTGGATGGCGCCCCGGCTGGGCGATTTCCGGCGCCAGTACCCCAACTTCAAGCTGCGCCTGATCGTACGCGACGGCGTGACCTCGCTGTCGTCGTTCGAATTCGACATCGGGCTCTACTACCTGAAGCAGGCGGCGCTGCCGGGATTCGAGACCACCTATGCGATTCCCGAGAAAGTCTTTCCGGTCTGCGCACCCGCCTACCTCGCGGCGTGCCGCGAGCGTTACGGTCTCGGCGAGCATCAGAAGCTCGAGCCCGAGCATCTTCTGCAGGAGACGCTGTTGACCCTGGAGGATGCCCAGAGCCTGTGGATTTCATGGCGCGACTGGTTTCGATATCACGATGTGACGATCTCGCCGGCGACCCAGGCCGTGATCTTCAATCACTACCCGACGCTGGTCGAGATGGCGGTGTTCGAGCAGGGCATCGTGCTGGGCTGGCGCCACGTCATCGACAGCCAGATCGAACGTGGGCGCCTGGTGGTGGCGTCAAACCACTGGGCGAGCCACGGCGGCGGCTACTATCTCATCACCCCGGACGAGCGCCGGGAGAACGTCGCCACGCGCTGTTTCAAGCGCTGGCTGCTGGAAATATCGCCGCAGGGGGAGTGATCGGGGGATCGATGCGCTGACCGCATGCTGCCATGCGTTTTTAGCGCTTTTCACGGGCTCGAGGCGCTGGGTAGGCTCAAGCCGTATTCGAGTCACCCACAAGAGCCCAAGCCATGACCGAACGCTCCTCCGCACTCTCCTCGCAAGCTGTCCTGTTCCGAAACGCCAGCCTGGTCGACGGCTCCTCCCCGCAGCCGCGGACCGGCGTGCATGTCCTGATCGAGGGCGACCGCATCGCCCAGGTCTCCGATGCGCCGATCGAGGCGCCCCAGGACGCCCGCGTGATCGATCTCGAGGGGCGCACGCTGATGCCCGGCCTGATCGACTGCCATGTCCACGTCATCGCCACCACCGCCGATCTCGGCGCCAACGCGCTGCTGCCGGACGCGCTGGTCGCCGCCCGCGCAACGCCGATCATGGAAGGCATGCTGATGCGTGGCTTCACCACCGTTCGCGACGTCGGCGGTGCCGACCGCGGCATCCAGCAGGCGGTGGCGGAAGGGCTCTTCGTCGGCCCGCGGCTGGTGATCTGCGGCAAGGCGCTCTCCCAGACCGGCGGTCACAACGACTACCGCGGCTTCTATGACGAGCGCGACGACCAGTACCAGACCCGCCGGCTCGGTTCGATGGGGCGGATCTGCGACGGCGTCGAATCGGTGCGCCGCGCGGTACGCCAGGAGATCAAGGCCGGTGCCCAGTTCATCAAGGTGATGGCCAACGGCGGCGTCTCCTCGCCCAGCGATCCGATCGACTTCCTGAGCTTCTCGGTGGACGAACTCAGGACCATCGTCGAGGAGGCGAGCAACGCCCAGACCTACGTCAGCGCGCACCTCTACACCGACGAGGCGATTCGCCGCGCCGTCGAGGCCGGGGTGCGATCGCTCGAACACTGCAACCTGATCGAGGCGGACACCGCCCGCCTGGCCGCCGAGCGCGGCGCCATGGCCTGCCCGACGCTGGTGACCTACGAACGGCTCAAGATCGAAGGCGCCGATTATGGTCTCAAGCCGGAATCCGTGGCCAAGATCGACGACGTACGGCTGGCCGGGCTCGAGAGCCTGGTCACCATGCGCGAGGCGGGGCTGGAGATGGCCTACGGCACCGACCTGCTCGGCGAGATGCATCCGCACCAGTCGGAGGAGTTCGTGATCCGCTCCCAGGTGCTGCCGCCCCACGAGGTGATCCGCAGTGCCACTTCCACGGCGGCCAAGCTGCTGCGGATGGAGGGCGAGATCGGCTGTGTCGCGCCGGGGGCGTGGGCGGACCTGATCGTGGTCGACGGCAACCCGCTGGAGGACATGAGCCTGCTGACCGGCCAGGGCCAGCACCTGTCGCTGATCATGCAGGGCGGCCGCGCGGTCAAGGATCGCCTGAACCGCTGATGTCCCGCCGGCCCGGGGCGAGCGTTCGCACCGGGTCGGCAAGACGACACGCATCACAATCACGACGTATAACAATCAAGAACGGGAGGCTGCGATCATGCAGGCATTCTTCGTCATCGCGTATATCGTACTGATGGTCGTCATCGGGCTCTACTTCTCGCGACGCAAGGTCCACGACGATACCGACTTCATCGTGGCGGGGCGTTCGCTCTCCACCCTGGTGCTCACCGCGACGCTGCTGGCCACCTTCGTGGGGTCGGGCTCCATCGTCGGCGGCGCCAGCTTCGTGTTCCAGCACGGCCCGGGCGCGGCGATCTTCTTCTTCGCCGGCACGCCGATCGCCGCGCTGGTGGTCTACTTCCTGCTGGCGCGCAAGATGCGCCGCTCGCGGGCGACCACGATTCCCGGTCTGATCGAGGAGCGGTTCGGGCCCACGGCGCGCTCGATCGCGTCACTGATCATCCTGCTGGCCTACGTCGGCATCGTCTCGTACCAGTTCACCGGAGCGGGGCAGGCGCTCAACCTGGCGTTCGGCCTGCCGGTGTGGCAGGGCGTGGTGATCGCCGCGCTGGTGATGATCGGTCTGGCGACCATGGGCGGGCTGGTCTCGGTGGCCTACACCGACTACCTGAGTGCGATCATCATCTTTGGCAGCATGCTGATCGCCTTGCCGCTGGTGCTGACCCGGCTGGGCGGTCTCGGCGACATGATGGACGCGCTGCCGGCCACGCACCGGACGCTGCTCGGCGGTCTCACCCCGTGGCAGGCGCTGGGCTATTTCCTGCCGCTGTTCCTGCTGATCCTGGGCGACCAGAACCTGTTTCAGCGCTTCGCCGCCGCGCGGGACCCGGCCACGGCCAAGAAGGCCGCCATGGGCCTGGTCATCGCCTCGATCGTATGTACCTCGCTGATCACCCTGCTGGTCTGCGCCACGCGGGTGATGTATCCCGATATCACGCCATCGACCGCGATGATGACCCTGGCCCAGCAGGGGCTGCCGACGGTAGTCGGCGGGCTGCTGCTGGCGTCTCTGGTGGCGCTGCTGCTGACCACCGGCAACAGCTACCTGCTGTCGGCATCGGCCAGCCTGACCCAGGACATTCTCGGTGGATTGCTGAAACTGAATATCCCGGCAGGCAAGGCGTTGCTGGTCAATCGCCTGACCGTCGTGGTGCTGGGCGTATTGGCCTGGGTGCTGGGGGCGTTCTTCCCCAGCGTGCTGGCGATGCAGATGTACTCCTACGGCATGTACGGCGCCGCGATCACCCCGGTGTTCCTGGCCGCGCTGCTATGGCCCCGCGCCACGCCGGCCGGCGCGCTTTCCGCGATGATCGTCGGCGGCGTGATGACGCTGGTGTGGGAGATCGCGCTGGGCAAGCCGATGGGCTGGAACAGCGTGCTGGTGGCGATGCCGCTGGCGGCGGTGACGCTGATCGGGGTGAGTCTCGCCGGGCGGAGACGGCCCATGGTATCCGCCGGCGCCTGACACGTACGGCTGCACCTTGGAAACCAGCGGCCGGGCCATCACCGATGGTCCGGTCGCTTGGTTTTGGTCACTCGTAGCAGGGGGAACCACCTAGCGCATTGAGTTGGCATCGCTCGAGTCCGTGCAGGGACATGGCCTGGCGATATATCGGCTCAGTGGGCCAGCCAGCCGCGACTGATCAGGGGAGCGAAAAGGCGCCGATACAGGCCACGCGATAGGCCATGGAGCGTCGGCATGTAGAAGCGCTCGGTGATGGCCAACAGACTGGCAACGAAGGCCGACACGACGATGGCGCCGAGCATGTCCAGGGGAAAGTGAACGCCGAGGTAGACCCGGGCCCAGGCGATACCCATCCCCAGACCGGCGGAGAGATAGCCGAGCGGACGCCACTCACGGGATAACAGTAGCGTGATTGCCAGTGTCGAAATTACGGTCATATGATCGCTGGGAAACGAGCTATTCGCGGCGTGATCCAGGTAGGTATGGCCGACGGGGATGGCGAAAGGTCGAGGGTGATCCCACAGTAAGGTGACGACCTCGTTGACCGACAGGGCGGCGAGGCATCCTAACAATGCCTTCAACGCCAGGCGCTGGCGGTCGGGATCTCGATGCAACCAGCCGAGAATCATCAGTAGCGGCACGAGATAGATAGCGTAGATGGCCAGGGCATAGGCTAGTGACAGCGTCAGATGCGAAGCGTGCGAAGGGGCATTGAGCCAGGCGAAGAGACGTAAGTTGAAAGATTCCATGGTCCGGTACGATAGCGTTTGAATAAAGCCGCTCATGCTACAGACGCACGGGAAGGCGATTCACAGGAATTGGTAACGACACTGTCATTTTTTACTCGCCAACACGCGCAGGCGTCTGCCGACGGCGACGCTTTGCCAGTGTCATTTCCGCCACACCGGATTACGCCGGGAGCTCGCCAACAGAAATCGCTGTGTGAGACTAAAGTCTAATTCTGATGTCTGCCGTAACCACTTTCAAACCCCACCGTAAAAATCCTTTTTGTCCATAGACTTAAGATTGCTTTTTGATAGCTATCCATTTTCTTTGGAGCCCATCGAGAAAAAGCGATTTGTGACGCCGCGATCGGCCGTGACACCTTTCCAAGCCATGACACATGCGGCGCAGGGCATGACACTGGGCAGCGAAGAATCACGGCGATTCCCCATCTTTCTGTCCAGTGCCGCAACGTCGACCTGACAATGCCGGCAGGGGCCGTGACTTCCCCGTCCAAGTAGTCGACATCTCGCGTCCTGTATTGCGCCTGTAGCTGATAGCGCCGCCAATCCTTGCTGCGCCTTTTCTAGTGGCCGTACCAGACGATACGGCGCTATTGGTCCTGACTTCCGACATTCGAGACAGCCCTACCCATGACTTTATCCCAGCAATTGGCGGCACGAATCGTGGCGTTGACCTACGATGATCTTCCGGTGACCGCCATCGACAATGCCAAGACGGCGATTCTCGACACGCTAGGCTGCGCGCTTGCCGGTGCCAGGGAACATGCGGTGGGCACCTTGATGGCGACGCCCGGGATGGCAACCTCTGGCGAGTGTTCGCTAATGGGCCGGAGCGAACGCCTCGATCTATTGAGTGCCGCGCTGATCAATGGGTGTGCCGCGCATGCGCTCGACTTCGACGACGTCAATACTGCCATGGGCGGGCATCCGTCCGCGCCTCTACTGGCTGGGTTATTACCGTTGGCCGAGGAACTCGATAGCAACGGGAAGGCGCTACTGCTCTCCTTCATCGCGGGATTCGAGACCGAAACGCGACTGGCGCGGGCGGTCAATTTCCATCATTACGATCTCGGCTGGCATCCGACCGCCACGCTGGGCGTATTTGGTGCCGCTGCCGCCTGCGCCAAGCTTCTGAAACTGAGCGCGAATCATACTGCGACAGCACTCAGTATCTGCGTGAGTCTCGCCAGCGGTATCAAAGCCAACTTTGGCACCATGACCAAACCTTTCCACGTGGGGCATGCCGCGCGTCATGGTGTGTTGGCAGCACTGATGGCACGTCAGGGCTTCTCTGCGAGCCTGGATGCCTTCGAACATCGTCAGGGCTTCTTCAATGTCTTCAACGGCGAGGGCAATTACCAAGCCGATCGCGCACTCGAGAACTGGGCCGCTCCGCTTGATATCGTCACGCCGGGAATCGGTATCAAGCTCTACCCGTGCTGCGACAGCACCCACGCCAGCATCGATGCCGTGCGATTGCTCCAGGGCGAGCAGGCGTTCGATGTCGCAGATATCGAACGCGTCGTGGTAACAATTCATCCGCTGCGTCTGACCCACGTCGATCGTCCCGTACTGCGCAGTGCGACCGACGCCAAGTTCAGCGTCCAATACTGTATTGCGCGGACATTGCTGAATGGGCGAATTGATTTCGATAGTTTTACTCAGCAGGCCTATAAGAACGAGGCAGCAAAGTCGCTGATGGCCAAGGTCGAAACGCGCCCTCATGCCCACAACGCGCCGACCCCCGAAGGCAACTATCTCACTGAGCTTTGCATCGTGCTGCGAGATGGGTCGCAGCGGTTCAAGCGGCTGGAGCGCCCGTTGGGACGCCACGCCGAAGAGCCCGCTCCGCCAGCCATGATTCGGGCTAAGTTCGATCGCTGCGCGGCGTATGTCCTATCGTCTGAAGCTGGATCTCGACTGCACGATGCCGTCATGGGGTTGGAGACGCTGACGCGCGTGAGCGAGTTGACGGCGCTGGCCCGTTCTACCGAATGACCGATCAGGTCCGTCACGTGGGTGGCCACCGTACCCACTCGGTCAGGTGTGTCATGCGCTGGATCAATGGATCCTGTAGGCCGTTGGGACCACGATGAGGGTGGCGCTGACGCTCGTCGGCGTGGTTGCTCCGTGTGCACGACGGTAGTTCAGCCCCTCGCGCTCAGCTCTAGTCTTTAAACGCCCCATCGTCTCTTTTGGCTATATCCTCGGCTGCGCACTGCCGTTTGTGGGCCATGTGCGCGGCCAATTCCCACGCGGTGTCATCCATGCTGCTGTCGGCTCGACGACGATGATGTCGTGAGACGGAGCACACTGCTGGCATCAAGTCGGCACTCTGTCCTCATCCCGAAATCAAGACGATTGCCACGACATGACACGGGTTTTTTGGCCTGCGCCGAGGCTATCGGCGTAGGTAATATGGCCGGTAGAAAGCTTTAACTTTAGTCTAAGGGTGGCTCTACATACCACCTTCTGCTTAAGCTTTAATAATTTTTAAGTTTTTAATTTAAAATAAAAAATAAAGGTCTTCCCGGTTGGTGAGAGCCAGGTATAGCGCAATGCTATGGGTCTGGCAAAAAAACGCATTCGTGGCGCTCCGGCTTTTTCCCTAGCGTGACTCCCGAGACTACAGAGGGGAGAGGTACATGAAAGCCATATCCAAGGGGTTAATGCCAACGGCCGGTATCTGCATCGCACTGATCGTGACATCTACCTCCTTCATCGTCATGGGTACGGGAATTCCATTGGAATCGGCGATGTTTCCATTGACCGTTCTCGGCGTCGTGGGTGTTTTGAGTGTCGTGCTGCTCGCGCAGTCCTGCCTGCAGGGTCGGCAGTGCGAGGCTGGGGAGGGGCATCCCGAAAGCCTGGGCAAGGTCTTACTCGGCTTGCTCTGCGTGCTGATCTACCTGGTGGCCGTTGCCAAACTTGGCTTCTATGTCTCCACCTTCCTGATGATTCCGCTGATGAGCGCGGCATTCGGCTATCGCCGATGGGAGCGCAGCCTGTTCGGCTCAGCGCTGTTCACGGTGATGCTCTATTTGCTGTTCGACATGGCCATGGGCAGAAGCTTGCCCCATGGCTGGCTGATGTGAGGCTCGCCCATGTTTGAAGCACTCTGGCACTCCCTACCCGATATTCTTAGCGTCAGCAGTCTGCTGGCCGTTGCGGTCGGCGTCGTCGCCGGCATTTTCCTTGGCGCATTACCGGGATTGAGCGCAACGCTCGGCATCTCTGTATTGCTCCCCTTCACTTTCGGCATGAGCCCGCAGGTCGCGCTGGGCATGATGGCGGGTATCTACAATGGCTCGATGTACGGTGGCGCCATTCCCGCCATCCTGTTGCGTATCCCTGGCACGCCAGCGGCCGTGGCAACCACCTTCGATGGCTACCCGATGGCGCAGCAGGGCCACGCCAACAAGGCGCTGCGCGTGGCGCTTGTCTCCTCTGCCATCGGTGGTCTGGCCAGCGGGTTGGCGCTGATGTTGCTGGCACCGCCGCTGGGCAGTGTGACGCTCATGTTCGGGCCGACCGAGATTTTTTGGGTCTCCGTATTCGGCATTCTGAGCATCGCGTTATTGATCAAGGGTAACGCGGTGAAAGGGTTGATCAGCGCAGGTATCGGTATCTTCGTCGCCACGGTGGGGATCGACCCGGTGAGTGCCAATGAGCGCTTTACCTTCGGCTCGCTTTATCTCGATGACGGCATCAGCGTGATTGTGCTCCTGATTGGGCTGTACGCGATGCCACCTGTCATCGACACCTTGGTCAATCCGCAGAGCGGTGAAGAGAGCCACGCCAAAGAGGTGGGCGACGAGGGTTTCTTCAAGTCCTTGGTATCGATGCTCGGCTACTGGAAAACCTGGTTACGGGCGTCTCTGATCGGCATCGCGGTAGGCATCCTGCCTGGGGCTGGCGGATCCTTCGGGACATTTATCAGTTATAACGAAGCCAAGCGAAGTGCGCGCAACTCGGAAGAGTGGGGCAAGGGGGAGCCAGAGGGCGTCGCCGCCGCCGAGACCTGCAACAACGCCGATACCGCGGCTTCGATGATTCCGGCACTGACCCTGGGCATCCCCGGCACCTCGGTGGCTGCTGTCATGCTGGGGGGATTTCTCATCCATGGACTGCAGCCTGGCCCCAACCTGTTCCGAGAGCACCCTGACGAGGTGTTCGGTTTCATGTGGCAGTTCCTGATTGCGTCGGTGATGTTGCTATTTCTGGGTGGGTCCGTGGCGACCCGACTCTTCTCCAAGGTGCTCTATCTGCCGAGACCGCTGCTGGGCAGCATCATCCTCTCGCTGATGGTGGTCGGCGCCTACTCAATCCACGAAACCCTGTTCGACGTCTTTCTGATGTTCGGTTTCGGGGTATTCGGTTACGTACTCGAGAAGCTCAAATTCCCGATGGCGCCCATTGTGCTTGGCGTCATCCTGGGCGGGTTCATGGAATACAACTTCCGTATTTCGATGCTGATGAGCGGCAACGACCCCGCCGTGCTGTGGAGTTCGGCTCCATCGATCGTGCTCATTGCGATGATCGTGATGCTGATCGTCTTGACCTGTTTCAAGCAACGTCTGTCGTCGCTGATCGGTAAAAGACTAACCAACTAGGAGAGGCACCATGTTGAATGACTGGAACAAGATGACATTGATAGCGGGCTTGGTGGCGTTGATGCCGCTGGCGGCTCAGGCCGACTTTCCGGACAAGGACATTACCGTCGTGGTCGGCTACGGCCCTGGTGGTGGTACCGACATCACCGCGCGTGTGGTCGGGCGCTATCTCGAGAAGTACTTGGATGGCGATGCCAGCGTGGTGGTCAAGAACGTCAAAGGGGCGGGTGGCGTCATCGCGCTGACGCAGGTATCCAGAGCCGACCCTGATGGCTACACGGTGGGAACCTTCAACGTGCCCGCATCGATTGGACGGATGGTCGACCGCAAAGTGAGCTACGACCTCGATAGCTTCGAATTTCTTTCCAGCGTCACCTCGGATCCCAACACGCTGATTACTCAGCGCGATGATGACATCGCCTCGCTGGATGATCTCAAGCAGGCATGCGCCGGTGGCGGCCGGTTGACGCTGGGCCTGGCAGGATACGGCGGTGAAGACCATTTTGCCGCCAATCAGGTCGAGAGTGCCCTGGGCTGTCACTTTACCTACGTACCGCTGGGCGGCGACGGCTCTGCGCGGACGGCATTGATGGGCGGGCATGTCGACCTTGCAGTCGTCAACGTCAGCGCAGCCTACAATTATCAGGATTCCGTGAATTTCCTGGGTGTGATGGATGAATCCCGCTCGGAGTACCTGCACGACGTGCCGACCTTCAAGGAGCAGGGTTACGATATCGATATGGCCTCGACTCGGGGGTACGTGCTGCCCAAGGGAACGCCGACGGCGATCGTCGATCAGTACAATGAAGCCTTCGCACAGATGTTCGAGGATCCCGAGTTTCTCGAGGACATGAGCCGAGAGGCCGTACCAGCTGCCTATCTCGACGCCGATGCTTGGAAGGCGCTGGTCGAGCAGCAGCATCAGGCTGTCCTTGAACTCTGGAACAGCGATCCCTGGAAGTGAGGGAAAACTCAGACATTGGGTAGCCGACCAGGTACTTCCGCACTACCGAAAGTGTCTTCATCGTCAGGAGTCGGCATGAAAGCCAGTATCCGCAGCCTCGAGGTGTTTCGTTCGGTGATGCACACCGGTTCGATCAGCAAGACGGCCATCGAACTGAACGTATCGCAGCCCACCGCCAGCGGCATCGTCAAGAGGCTGGAGGAGAAGGTCGGCATGCCTCTGTTCTATCGCACCAGCTTCGGTCTCTCGCCGACGCCGGAGGCGGTACAGTTGCTGCCCGAAGTGGAACGTATTTTCGGCCACTTCGACCATATGCAGACCAAAATCGACAACATAGCCCGAGGCGGCGACGCCTTTCTGGCGGTGCAGTCGATCTCATCGATGTCGAAGCACTTCGTGGCGCCGACGATCCCTCGATTCATGGCTGCCTATCCAAGAGCGCGGGTCTCCTTCCATGCCGGACAATCCTCTCAGGTGATCGGCAATATCGAGGTCGGCTCGTTCGACGTCGGTTTCATCTATGGCACCAAGGTCAACGAGACGCTCGAGGTCATTCCTCTGGAACAGATCCAGTATCGGTGCATCGTTCGCCGAGACAGTCGACTGGCCAGGAAGGTGGTGGTGGATGTCGACGATCTAGCGGATGAGATTCTGATCCTCAACCGCAGCGGTACCTACTTGCGACATGCCGTCGAGCGCGCGCTGCAACGGCAGGGTTCGCATTTGGAGCCTCAGATCGAAGCCGGGACCATGCAAGCCTATGATCTGATCAGTCAAGGCGTCGGCGTGGGCATTCTCGACGCCTCGCTGATCACCGAGGGACACTATGCCGATCTGATCTCTCTGCCTACGACCCTCGATATTCGTGTGCAGGCATCGCTTATCTATAACAAGAACGTTTCGCTGTCGTTCTTCGCCCGGCAGTACATCGACATGGTAGTCGATCGGTTTACTTCGAACACCAACGACACTCAGCCCGGTATCGGGTTGGCCTCGAAGAAATCGGCCACGCTCTGATGCAGTGCCTCCGCGAGTTCCTGCTGGTGGGCGCTGCGCAGTAGCCGGCGGCAGTCCTGTCGATTGGACATGAAGCCCGTCTCGACCAGCATCGAGGGAATGTCCGGCGACTTGAGCACGGCGAAAGCCGCCTTGTTGACGCGATCGTTGTGCAGCGCGGTCACGCTGCCAAGGTGGTTCAACGTCGTCCTGGCCAGTTTTTGGCTGGCGACGTCAGTGCCGCGCATCGACAGGTCGATGAGCACCGACTGCACGTCGGGATCGTCCGAATAGATCTCGCTGTCCCGGGTCGAGGCGTAGCGGTCGGAGCTGTTCTGGCTCTCGGCCAGCCACCGGGCCGTGGCCGAACTGGCTCCGTGTTCCGAGAGAATATAGACGGAGGCGCCTGCGGCCTTGGTGGTCGGTGCGGCGTCGGCGTGTATCGAGATGAACAGGTCGGCGTGGTGATTCCGCGCCATCAATACACGTTGGTGCAGTGGGATGAAGATATCGCTGTCCCGTGTCAGCGATGGCTCGAACCTGGGATCCGTGTCCAGGCGCCCCTTGAGATAGTCGGCGACCCCCATGGTGACATATTTCTCGTAATGATCGTCGGCGCTGACGCAGCCTGGATCCTTGCCGCCATGGCCGGCGTCGATCTCGATGATCGCCTTGCGCGGCTGGTTGCGGGACTGCGCCTCGGCCGTCACCGCGGCCATCAGCGGGTCGGGATCGTTGATACTGACGATCAGTTGCGAGCGATTGGCGCCCAACTGGCGGATATGCGTCTTCGGTTGCTTGAGCGTCTTCAGGTCGAGCACGATGCGAATGCCGCCCGCCCGTTGGCCGGTCCGTACATCCTCGACGATGCCGGCATGCTGGTGAAGGGCGCTGGAGGGTGCCACCCGCGTGACCTGAGGCAGGTCGATGACGACGCGCGGTGGATGATCCAGCGTAAATACGTTGTGTTCGTTGCTGCCCTCCAGTTCGATGACGAAGCTGGCGCTCTCTTCGTCCTTGGACAGCGTGAAGGGGATTAGCGGGTTGCCGGCCAGCGCCCGGGTACTGGGGAGCAAACAGGTGGCCAAAAGCGTGGTGATGAAGCGCCTTCTGTCCATGGTGAATATCCGTAAACATGATAAGGAAAAAAGTTACCACGCATACGTTATAACATAACCAAATTTGTCGGTGACACCGGCCGTCGACGAGACATCCCAGGGCGACGACCGTTGCTCAGCGCCTCGCTGCCGGGAAGGCGTCGTCCTGGGCACGTTCTTGCCGCGCCGTGCGCCTTGTCGAGATGACGAAGGCCACACCGAACGCGATCGAGAACAGCAGCACGATGGTCGGGGCCGGGGCGCTGTCGAGGAAGAACGAGAGGTAGACGCCGAAAAAGGCGATGAGCGCCGACAGGGCAACGGATAGCAGCAGCATGGTGCTGAAGCGCCGGGTCAGCAGAAAGGCGATGGCGCCGGGCGCGATCAGCAGCGCAATGGCCAGGATGATCCCCGCCCCTTTCAGGGCGCCGACGATGGTCAGCGAGATCAGGCAGAGCAGGCCGTAGTGCAGAAGGCCGGTTCGCAGACCCACCGCCCGGGCCTGGGTCGGGTCGAAGGCGTGGAGCAGGAAGTCCTTCCACTTGAGACCGATGACGCCGACGGTGACAAGGGCGATCAGCGCCGATTCGCCGATATCACGCCAGGCCACGCCAAGGATGTCGCCGAACAGGATGTGATCGAGATGCACCGTCGACTGGATCTTGACGTAGAGCACCAGGCCGACGCCGAACATGCCGGAGTAGACGATCCCCATCACCGTGTCCTGCTTGATCCGGCTGTTCTCCTTGAGGAATCCGGTCGCGATGGCGCAGAACATGCCGGCGATGAAAGCGCCGATGGCGTAGGGGATGCCGACGATATAGGCGATCACCACGCCCGGGAAGACGGCGTGGGAGATGGCATCCCCCATCAGCGACCAGCCCTTTAACACCAGGAAGCAGGAGAGCAGGGCCATCGGCACGGTGACCAGCACGGCGATGACCATGGCGTTGACCATGAAGCCGAACTGGAACGGCATCAGCAGTGTGTCCAGCCAGCTCATGATCGCGACTCCGCCGCTTCGGCCACTGGCGTCCGCGCCAGCGACGCGGCGGCCCGGCGTCTCGCCGCCAGCATCCCGTGCTTGGGGGCGAACACGAACGCCATGAGGAAGATCAGCGTCTGCAGCACCACGATGATGCCGCCGGTGGCGCCGTCGAGGAAATAGCTGGCGTAGGCGCCGAGGAAGCTGGTCAGCGAGCCGATCGTCACCGCGATGATCAGCAGACGCGGGAAGCGATCGCTCAGCAGATAGGCCGTCGCGCCCGGGGTGACGACCATGCAGATCACCAGAAAGGCGCCCACCGTCTGCAGCGCCGCGACGGTCGATGCCGCCAGTAGCGTGAAGAACAGGATCTTGAGCGCGGTGGGGTTGAGGCCGATCGAGCGGGCATGGTTCTCGTCGAAGAACGTCACCATCAGGTCCTTCCACTTGGCCAGCAGGACGATCAGCGATATCACGCCGATCGCCGCCAGCTGCAGGGTGTCGGCGGGCGTGATCGCCAGGACGTTGCCCAGCACGATGGTCTGGATATCCACCGACGTCGGCGACAGCGAGACCATGAACAGCCCCAGGCCGAAGAACGAGGTGAAGATCAGGCCGATGATGACATCTTCTTTCAACTTGCTGCGCTGGTTGAGGAACAGCATCGCCGCCGAGGCGAGTCCGCCGGCAAAGAAGGCGCCGAGCGAGAACGGCAGCCCCAGCATGTAGGCCCCGGCGACGCCGGGCACGATCGAATGGGAGAGCGCATCGCCGATCAACGACCAGCCCTTGAGCATCAGATAGCAGGAGAGGAAGGCGCAGACGCAGCCCACCAGCGCCGATACCCACATGGCGTTACGCATGTAGCCATACCCGAAGGGCTCGGATAAATAGGCGAGTGGCAGGAGGAGATCCATCAACGGGAGCCTCCCTTTCCTGGACCGCGGTGGCGCCGCGCGGCGATGCCGTTCTGCAGCACCAGCGGCCGCTCGTCGTCGGTGAAGACACCCACGGCATGGGGTGGCGCGCCGGCCGAGTGGGACTGGTCGAGCACGAAGTGACGCAGCACGCCGCCGAACGCCAGCTCCAGATTGTGCTGGGTGAAGGTCTCGTCGGTGGGGCCGGACGCCAGTATCGTGCCCTTGATCAGTACGGTACGGTCGCAGAACTCCGGCACCGAGCCGAGATTGTGGGTCGAGACCAGCATGACCCGCCCCTCGGCGCGCAGTTCGCGCAGCAGGGCGATGATCTGCTCCTCGGTCTTGACGTCGACACCGGTGAACGGCTCGTCGAGCAGGATCACCCGACTATCCTGGGCCAGGGCGCGGGCCAGGAAAATACGCTTCTTCTGGCCGCCGGAGAGTTCGCCGATCTGGCGCCGGCGGAACTCGCTCATGCCGACCCGCTCCAGCGCGGCGGCGACCGCCTCGTGGTCGGCCCGCCTGGGGATGCGCAGCATGCCCATATGGCCGTAGCGCCCCATCATCACCACGTCCTCGACCAGTACCGGGAAGTTCCAGTCCACCTCCTCGGATTGCGGTACATAGGCGATCAGGTTGCGCTTGAGCGCGGTTTTGGCCGGCAGGTCCAGCACCCGGATGTCGCCCTGGGCCAGACGCACGAACCCCATGATCGCCTTGAACAGCGTCGACTTGCCGGAACCGTTGACGCCTACCAGCGCGGTGATCGTGCCGGTGGGGATCTCGAAGCTGGTGTCGCGAAGCGCCGTGTGTCCATTGCGGTAGGTCACGGTGGCGCCAGTGACGGAGATGCCGCCCCCACGCTGTCGGGAGGCGGTCGCTGTGGCCGGCTGCTCG
Organism: uncultured Salinicola sp.; assembly: GCF_937921195.1. Lineage (NCBI taxonomy): Bacteria > Pseudomonadati > Pseudomonadota > Gammaproteobacteria > Oceanospirillales > Halomonadaceae > Salinicola > uncultured Salinicola sp. The sequence goes on along the minus strand of NZ_CALFQK010000175.1, from coordinate 37,986 downwards.
GGCGCTCCGGGTTCGATCACTGGCTGGTTCCCTCGGTGAGACCGTCGGCGATGGTGCGGGACGTGACCTCGAGAAGATTGGTATAGGTCGGGACCGGGCCGTCCGGGCCGCTCAGCGAGTCGACGTAGAGCACGCCACTGTAGAGCGCGCCTGTCTCGCGGGCGACCTGTTGGGCCGGCTTGGCGGAGACGGTGCTCTCGCTGAAGACCGCGGGAATATCATGCTCGCGAACGCTGTCGATCACGTGGCGAACCTGTTGCGGCGTGCCCTGCTGGTCGGCATTGATCGGCCACAGGTAGAGCTCGCGCAGCCCGAAATCCCGTGCCAGATAGGAGAAGGCCCCTTCGCTCGTCACCAGCCAGCGATCCTCCTCGGGGATCTGCGCCAGCGAATCGCGGATGGGCGCAACGGCGGCTTCGATCTCTAGCTTGTAGCGTTCGGCGTTGTTGCGGTAAGTCTCGGCGTTGTCCGGATCGTACTTGATGAAGGCGTCGCGGATATTGTCGACGTAGATCAGCGCGTTGCTCGGCGACATCCAGGCGTGGGGGTTGGGTTTGCCGTCATACGGGCCGGAGGTGATGCCGATGGGCTCGACGCCCTCGGAGGCGATCACGCTGGGCACGCTGTCCAGATGCTGGAAGAACTTCTCGAACCAGCGCTCCAGGTCGAGGCCATTCCAGATGATCAGGTCGGCACCCTGGGCGCGCATGATGTCACCCGGCGTCGGCGAGTAGTTGTGGATCTCCGCGCCCGGCTTGGTGATCGACTCCACCGTGGCAGCATCGCCGGCCACGTTCTGGGCCATGTCCGCGATCACCGTGAAGGTGGTCACGGCCTTGAACTTCTGCTGCGCGGCTTCATTCGCGCCGGCGGGCAGGGCAAGCGCCAACATTGCGATGGCCATCAAGCACATCAGGGGCGAACGTCGACAGACAATCCCGGGCATGAGCGGCTCCGATCGAGTGGAGGTTGGCCAGGGCATCGCGCTCGCCGTTCGAAGGCTTTCGAGCGCAAAACGTTAGCATGATTTCTTTCTTTACCCTGGTTAAACAGTGTTCCTTTGGTTTCGATTTATAGCATTGGTTGATTCGGCTGTGAAGGGGGATGCGATGTCATTCGAAAAGGGGAAGGGGTTCGACGCGGAGACCGGCAAGGAGGCTGGAGCGGGGCGGATCACGCCCCGCTGGCGTTGGGCTCAAAGTTGCGCCAGCAGCCGTCGACAATCCCGATGGTGCCAGTCGGTGAGGTTCGGCCAGCGGTTTTCCGCGACGTTGACCAGAATCGTGCGGGCACCGGCGGCGCGACCGCACTCGAGATCCATCGGGCTGTCGCCGACCATGACCACTGCCGAGGGTTCGACCCGCCAGCGATGGATGAAATGGTCGAGGCCGCCGGGATGCGGCTTGGGCGGCGCCTCGTTGCGTCCGAGAACCTCATCGGGAGCGAAGCAGCCGTCGAGGCCGATGGCTTCCAGGGTGATATGCGCCAGCTCCTTGGCATTGCGGGTCAGGATACCCAGACGACAGCCGCGCTCGCAGAGTGCCTGAACCAGCTCGACCGCGCCGGCTGCCGCGGTCGAGCGCAACGCCAGCTCGCGCTCGTGCTCGAGCAGCCAGGCGTGCTTGGCATCGCGCTCGGCGGCGGGCAGCGTCTCCAGGTGATGCAGGATATCGGCGCCGTCCGGAATCTCCAGCTCACGCCGGATCGCCGGGAAATCGTGCACGCCGAGGGTGAGCGTGCCATCCATGTCGAAGACCCAGTGGGTCAAGCTCGCGAGGCTAGCGGTGGGCATGAAAGGGACCAAGGCCGAGACAATATCTCATCCTACCTGTCTGGGCGGGCGATACCAGATTCGAACGCGAAACCGGCACCGGGCCGCTCAGCGCGTCTCTCGCTCCCGAAACATCTCCACCACGCGCTGCTGGGCGATACCGATGTGGTAGTCGATCGCGGCCTCGCAGGCGTTCGCATCTCGTGTCCGCAGGGCGTCCATGACGGGTTGGTGGCTCTCCGCGACCTGGGCGGGGTCGTCGTAGAGCTGGCCGATCAGCAGGATGCAGAAGCGCATCTCGTGGCACAGTTCGTCGAAAACGCGCACCAGCCGCTGGTTGCCGCTGAACTGGCACAGCATGCGATGAAAGGCGACGTCTTCCTCGATCTGCTGGAGCGCCGTGCCGTCGTTGGCGACCCGGCGCATGGTCTCGAGCTGGGCGTCGAGCGCCGCCTCCATCTCGGCCGTCAGCTTGCCGGCGAGCAGGCGCACGGCATGGCGCTCCAGGCACAGGCGCAGGTCGTAGACATCGTCGAGTTCAGCGGCGTTGAAGGTGCGAACGAAGAAGCCGCGCCGGGGTTGGGAGACCAGCATGCCACGGCTCTCGAGCAGGCGTGCCGCTTCCCGCACTGGGGCGCGGCTGACGCCGAAGTCCCGTGCCAGCTGCGCTTCGGCCAGATGCACGCCCGGCGCGAAGTCCCCCTTGAGCAGGGCCTCGGTCAGCATGTCGGCGATCTGGTTGACCAGGTCGCGCTGCTGGATCGTGGCGAATCCACTTGTGGTCGTGGTCATGGCGTCTCGTTCTGCTCGGTTTCCGGTCGTCGCACTATCGCTCAAATTGCCATTAGGGTCGACTGTCGAGTGTCGACAGTTTGAAAGTTGCCTGATAGGTTATCTCTCACCGCTTCCGTCATGGTAACGGCGGCCGGCGACCCTCCCACAAGCACAACGATGATCCAGCGCCAACCAGGAGATCGACGATGAACATGGTGACCGATGCGCCTCATGACACGGCCCGGCAGGCAGCGCGCCGGGATCTGGCGGCCGCCTACCGGCTGATCGCCCACTTCGGGCTCGACGACAGCATCTATACGCATATCTCCGCGCGGGCCGAGGCCGGCAAGGAGCACTTCCTGATCAACCCCTACGGCTATCGCTTCGAGGAGGTGACCGCGGCCAATCTGGTCACCATCGATCTCGAAGGCAACGTGATCGACGATCCGGAGGGCGCGGGGGTCAACAAGGCCGGCTTCACCATCCACAGCGCGATCCACGAGGCACGACCGGACGTGCACTGCGTGCTGCATACGCACTCGGTGGCCGGGGTGGCGGTCTCCTGTCTCGAAGAGGGGCTGCTGCCGCTGAACCAGTGGTCGATGGAGTTCCATGGCCGCACCGCCTACCACGACTACGAGGGCATCGCGCTGGATCTGGCCGAGCGCGAGCGGCTGGTGGCCGATCTCGGCGACAAGCCGATCATGGTGCTGCGCAACCACGGCATGCTGGTGTGCGGGCGTACCGTGGGAGAGGCGTTCAAGCGGATGCACAATCTGGAGCGCAGCTGCCAGGCACAGCTGGCGCTGATGGGCAGCGGCATGAAGGTTCGGCGCGTGGACGATGCGCTGGCCGAGCATACCGCCCGGCAGTATGAACAGTGGGATTCGGATCACGGCGTCACCGACCACGATCCGGAGTGGGACGCCTACCTGCGGCTGCTGAAGCGCATCCAGCCGGACTTCGAGGGCTGAGCATGGCGCGGACGATTCAAGGCGTGCTGCTGGGCTCCCCGGAGATCATGCGCGACTATATCGCTGCCTTCGAACGCACGGCGCCGCATATCCAGCTGGCGCTGCCGCAGGAGGTCGTCGACCCAGAAGCGGTGACGCTGGCGCTGGCGTGGGACCCGGGTGCCGACGATTTTCGGCCCTATCCCAACCTGCGCCTGGTGTCGTCGATCGCGGCCGGCGTCAACGGCATCCTGGCGAGTGCGAGCCTGCCTGGGGACGTGCCGCTGATGCGCATTGCCGGCGAGTCCCAGGCGCAGATGATGGCGGGTTTCGTGACTTGGCACGTGCTGTGGCACCACCGCCGCTTCGGCGACTATCTGGCCAATCAGCGCCAGCGGCACTGGCAGCGGTTGCCCAAGCACGATGCCGGCGATGTCCGCATCGGCCTGCTGGGGGCGGGCAAGATGGGTGGCGCGGTGGCGAGGGCGCTCACGGCGCTGGATTATGACGTCGCGATCCACTCCCGCAGCGGGCGCAATCTGCCGGCTGGCGTCGAGGGCTTCAGCGGCACCGACGGTCTCGAACGGCTCGCGGCGCGCAGCGACATCCTGATCAATCTGCTGCCACTGACCGCTGAAACCCGCGGTATCCTGAATGCCGAACTGTTCTCGCGGCTGCCTTCGGGGGCGGCGCTGGTCCATGTCGGTCGCGGCGAGCACCTCATCGAGGCCGACCTGCTCGCGGCGCTGGAGAACGGCCAGCTTTCGGCAGCCTCGCTGGACGTGTTCGCGATCGAACCGCTGCCGCAGGATCACCCGTTCTGGCATCACCAGCGGATCGTGATTACGCCCCACGACGCCTGCGATTCGACGCCGAACCAGGTGGCCCACGAGGTCGCCGAAGCGATGGCGCGGCTGGATGACGGCCAGCTGCCGGCAAGCGTCGTGGATCGCCACGCGGGCTATTGAGGATCAGGTGGACTGCGGATGACAAGGACAACATCGATGAAGACCTTCTTCCACGACGACCAGTTGCTGCACCAGCCGCAGACCTATTTTTCCCGCGGCAAGATGCGCCAACCCCAGGAAGTTCGCGACCGCGCCGAGCACCTGCTGACGGCGGCCAGACGTCTCGGCTTCGAGATTCAGACGCCTCCGGATCGTGGCGTCGCGCCGCTGCGCGCGGTGCACTCGCTGCCCTACCTGCGCTTTCTCGAGGGTGCCCATCGACGCTGGCACGATGTCAGCGAGAACGGGGGCGAAGATTGGGGCGAAGAGGTGATCTCCAGCATCTTTGTGCGCTCGCCCAATGCGCTGCGCGGGATTCTCGCCGAAGCCGCGCGCTATCTGGCGGATGGCAGCGCCCCGGTGGGGGAGCACACCTGGCAGGCGGCTTACTGGGCGGCCCAGAGCGCGGCGGCCGGCGCCGAAGCGCTGCTGGCGGGCGAGCGCTTCGCCTATACGCTGTCGCGCCCGCCGGGGCACCACGCCGGCATCGACTCCGCCGGGGGCTTCTGCTTTCTCAACAACGCCGCCATCGCGGCGCAGCGTCTGACCTCGCGCTATCCGCGCGTCGTCGTGCTCGACACCGACATGCATCACGGCCAGGGCGTGCAGGAGATCTTCTACGAGCGCGATGACGTCATGTACATCTCGATCCATGGCGACACCACCAACTTCTACCCGGCGGTCACCGGCTTCGAGAACGAGCGCGGGCGCGGCGCGGGGCTGGGTTACAACCTCAATCTACCGATGCCCCACGGCTCACCCGAAGCGGTGTTCTTCGAGCGTCTCGAACAAGCCTGCCAGGCGATTCGTCTGTTCGAACCGGATGCGCTGGTACTGGCGTTGGGCTTCGATATCCACGAGAAGGACCCCCAGGCCAGGGTGTCGGTCTCCACGCCGGGATTCGGCAAGCTCGGCCGCGCGGTGGCGGGCTTGAACCTGCCTACGCTGATCGTGCAGGAGGGCGGTTACTACCTGGAAGGGCTCGAAGCCAACGCGGTGAGCTTCTTCGAGGGGCTGTTGAAAACATAGCTGCCCGCGATGGCTTCTACAGATTCTGCACCCGGAAGTCCCTCGATCGGTCGACCTCGTCGCCGGCGACCATGAAGCGGCCATGGCCGCGGTAGTGGAGCGTGCGGGGAAGCTCGATCGAAGTGTCGACATGGGCCTTGACGATCTCCCAGATGAACAGCTCGTGGCGGTCGATCTGGCTGTCGTCGACCAGACGGCATTCGAAGCTGGCGTAACACTCGGCGACCAGCGGTGCCGAGACGATCTCTCCCTCCTCCGGTGTCAGACCGAAGGCATCGAACTTGTCGAGTTGGTCGCCATCGCTGTTGCCCACCCCCACCGCGGCGTCGGCGATCTCCAGCGTCGGCACGTTGATAGTGCATTCGCGGCTTTCGCGCACCAGACGATGGCTGTGGTTGCCGGCGGTAATCAGGCAGCCGAAGTGTGCAGGCGCGAAGCCGAGCATCATGTGCCAGCCCATCACCATCAGATTGCGTTCGCCCCGCCAGTGGGAGCCGACCAGCACGATCGGCCCCGTTTCCAGATGGCAGCGGCATTGGTCCAGCGGAAAATCGGTCTTCGACGGTCTCAAGCCAGGTACCTCTCGGCCGATACTGTGGCTTCAGCATAGACCACCGACATCGATGACTCGCATACCGGTTATCGACGCCTTCAATTTTTCGTCACAGTCGTGTGGTTATATCCTCCGTGTCATTCCCCCCGATACCCCCCCATTCAAGGAGAAGCAGCGTGAAGATTTCAGGGCGCATCAAGGCGTTGATCGTTATGGCCGTGGTTGTCTACGTGCTCGCGCACGTGGTTCGCGCCATGCTGTCGACGATGCTGCGTTCGAATGTGCTGCTGCATCCGTTGCGCCGGTCTCCGGCATCGCCGCGCCGCACCCCGCGGCTCGAGAGCGACGAGGCCGAAACCCTGAAGCACTGCACGCGCTGCTGACGATCGCCGAGTTGTCGGCATGAAAAATCCTGGCTGATGGCCAGGATTTTTTCGCGCTGGTGATGAACGCGGTTATGGCCTGGCGGCGAGCCAGCCATCGACGAGATCGCGGTTGGCGGCGATCCACTGTGCCGCACCCTTGTCCGGGTCGCCCGTGTTCTCGATTTCCAGCATCAACTGGGACAGCTGTTCCGGTGTCATGTGCCAGGCATCCAGCATCGCCTTGAGCCCGGGGTTGTCATCGCCGAAACCGTGGTGCGATACCCACTTGATCTGCTCGCCGGCGCTGAAGGTCTTCTTCGGATCGTCGAGAATCTTCAGATCGTACTCGGCGAATGCCCAGTGCGGTTGCCACAGGGTGACGGCAACCGGCTGCTTCTCGCGATAGGCTTCCTTGAGCTGGGCCATCATCGCCGATTCGCTGCTGCTGAGCTGACGGAATGGCAGTCGATACTGTTCGATGGCAGCGTCGGTCTCGTCGGCGATGGTCGAGCCGGGCTCGATGCCGAAGATCGTCGGCTCGCCCTGATACTCGAAATCCTCGGCATGACGCTCGAGATCGGCAACGGAATTGATATCGTCGACGTAGGATGGCACGACTAGCGCGTCGAGCGCATCGTCGTACCAGGTGCCGTGGAGATCGATGCGATCGCTGTAGGGTTCGACGAACGAATTGTCGCTCGGCAGCCAGACTTCCAGCGAGATGTCGATATCGCCCGCCGCCAGCCCGCCGAACAGGATCGGCTTGGAGACTTCGCTGAGCGAGACATCGAATCCCTTTTCACCGAGCAGTTGCTGCCACATGTGGGAAATGGCGATATTCTCGGCCCAGTTGTTGGTACCGATGGTAATGGGGGGATTCGCCGCGCTCACGGCACTCATGCTCATGCCGGCGATGAGGAGACCGCCACCGACCAGTAGATTTTTGAAAGGGGACATGCGACATCCTTTTTGGTTTATTGATGTTGTTGTCTGAAAAGGTACGGTAGTGACTGGGGTCACGCGTCGAATGTTTATATAATGTATATACATTAATTTCAATGCTTCGACCATCGTGTCAGCCGTGTCATGCAAGCGCGGCTGAAACAGATGACCCACTATCGGATCGAGACGCGTATGACCTTGTCGCTGGAAACCGTTCACTGCTTGCCATGGCGCAATCTGGAGGCGGTGCGCTGGAAGAATGGTGGTGGTACGACTCGTGAAGTGGCATGCGATGCCAGTGCCAGCGAGCCCGGCTGGCGCCTTTCGATTGCCGATCTGGACCGGGCCGGCCCGTTCTCTTCTTTCAGCGGTTGGCAGCGCTGCTTTGGCGTGCTTGGTCGTCATCCCGTCACGCTGGCCTTCGGTGACCGCGAGGTTGGGCTATCGCTCGCTGAGTCGGTCGTTTTCTCGGGAGGCGAACCCGTCGACTGCCGCCTGCCAGAAGGCCCCAGCCTGGCGCTGAACCTGATGTTCGATCCAGCGCGATGGGATGGCAGCATGAAGCCGTGCCACTGGGATGACGTCGTCTGCCCCAAAGGTTGTGAGGCGGCTTGGTTCGTACTGGCCGCCTGCCCGACGCAGCCGAGTCAGGGCGGATGTACCTGGATGGCAGGCGATACGCTGGTTTTGAAAAGCCATCCCGCGAGGCGCAACGAACGATGCTTCGATGCCTCTGCGCCTACGTTTCTGGCAGACACGTCCGTTGCCGGTTTTCTGATCGCGATCTACCCGGCACAGCTATCATCAAAGGAGCGTAAGTGAGCCCCCAGCCTCCACGTTATAAAGTTATCAAGCAGTATCTGCTCGACAGGATCCATAGCGGTGAGTTTCCCGTGGACCACCAGATCCCGCCAGAGGAGGCGCTGGCGGAGACATTCGGCGTCAGTCGCATGACCGCCAATAAAGCGATCCGCGACCTGGTGCAGGAGGGGTATCTCTGGCGCCAGTCGGGTATCGGCACTTTCGTCGCCGATCGCCGCTCCGAATCGCCACTGGTCGAGATCAACAACATCGCCGACGAGGTGCGGGGACGCGGTCACGAATATGCCAGCCGTGTGCTGACATTGGAGAGCGTTGTGGCTGACGACGAGATTGCCATGCGCATGGGGGTCAAGGTCGGCACCAGGCTCTATCACTCGCGCCTGATTCATCTCGAGAATGGTCGGCCGATCCAGTTGGAGAATCGTTACGTCAACCCGCGTTGGGTGCCGGCCTACCTGGACGCTGACTTCCACCGCCACACGCCCAATGAGGTACTGGTAGCGGCTTGTCCTATCAGCGATATGGAACATATCGTCGAGGCGATCCTCCCTGACATCGAGATCGCCCTGCAACTCGATGTCGCAGAAGCCATGCCGTGTCTGAGCGTTCGACGGCGCACCTGGTCCGGCGATCGCCTGATCAGCTACGCGCATCTCATCCATCCCGGTGACCGTTACAAGCTGCGTTCCATGGCGCACGCACCAACGGCTTGAGCCGGTTGGACAGTGGCCCCGGTTTCAACTGACCCAGGCAGCGACGAGATAGCCGGCGGGAACCGCAAGCGCCACACTCAGGAATGTGCGCTGAAACCAGATCACCAGGATTTTTCCCACCGACAGCGGGATCTGCGTCGACATGATGCAGGGAATGGACGCGGAGAAGAAAAGGATCGTCGATACCGACACGACCCCAGCAGCGAAACGCGCCGGCAACGAGGCATCCGCCATCAACAGGGCGGGCAGAAACATCTCCGCCATGCCGGACGCCACTGCCTGGGATAGCTCTCGCGCTTCCTCCAGTCCGAACAGCGCGATCAGCGGATAGAACAGAAGGCCCAGCCATTCGAACACCGGCGTGTATTTGGCCAGCAGCAGTCCGAGCAAGCCCACCGACAGAATGGTCGGGAGAATACTCATGGTCATCAGCAGGCCTTCCTTCAGGTTGGTCACGACGCTTTCGCCGAGTCGGGGCGCGCGGTCCGCTGCCTTGAGGCCTTCTTCCCAGGCATGGCGTAGACGAGAGCCGGAAAATGTCTTCGCCTCCGCGACCGCCACGCGATCATCCATCCGCGCCAGCGGCGGCAACCGTACACTGATGGCGGTAACGATGAACGTGATCAGTAGGGTGAGCCAGAAGTAGAGATTCCAGATCGCCATCAAGTCGAGCGTTCTGGCGACGATGATCATGAAGGTGGCCGAGACGGTCGAGAAACCCGTGGCGATGATGGCCGCTTCGCGTGCCGAATATCGTCCGGCCCGGTACACCCGGTTGGTAATCAGTAGCCCGATCGAGTAACTGCCGACGAAAGACGCCACCGCGTCGATTGCCGATCGCCCCGGCGTACGCCATAGCGGACGCATCAACGGCTGACATAGCACGCCGACGCTCTCCATGAGCCCGTAGTTGATCAGCAACGCCAGAAAGACTGCGCCGACGGGAACGATCAAGCCCACCGAGATCACCAGTTTATCGAACAGAAAAGGCAGCATGTCCGGTGCGAACAGTGCCTCTGGGCCGATGCCGCTGATCGCCATGCCCGCGACCAGCGTACCCATCACCTTGAAGAGCGTCAGAACGGCTTCGGTTCGGCTCTGGCGCCAGCGTCCGGTGTAGAGCGGATGGATGGCCCCGGCGACGATAACGGCCAGCGCGAGTAAATTGACGCTGGAGCCAAGCCCATGACGAATGGCCGTCACCAGATGATCGAGCAGTATCGTGCGGGTACCGGCGATCGATATCGGAACGAAGAAGATGAGAATGCCGAGTACGCTCGGCATGATCATTTTTGCCCGTGTCCGCAGCGTGGGCTCGAAAGGCTTGTCGGTCGTATCCATCGTCGTTCCCGTTGTCGATTATTGTATTGGCGAGCGTGGGTATCGTTGCGTGGGGCCTCAGGCGAGTGTTTTGAGCAGTGCACCCAGTTCGCGTCGATTGACGTCATCCAGCGCATGCCGGCGATCACGGATTTGCCAGTGACCGGCGACCATGACGTCGCGAATCTGCGAGCGGGCCCCCCCGAACAGCCAACGCCCGAGGCGTGAGGCGTCGTCGCTGGCGGCGAGATCGGGATCTTGCCCATCGAGCACGAGCCAGTCGGCGCGCTTGCCGACCGCCAATTCTCCAATCGGCTGCCCCGAGGCGAGGGCGCCGCCGGTCACCGCCTGTCGGTAGAGCCAATCGCCTACCCCTCTCCGCTCGACGTCGTGCAGTACGTTCCTCCGTTGTGTCATCAGACGCTGACCGTATTCGAGCCACCGCAGCTCCTCGACCACATTCCGCGAGACGTGACTGTCCGAGCCGATGCCCCAGCGCCCGTCTAGCTCAGCGTAACGCGCCGCGGGGAAGACACCGTCGCCGAGGTTGGCTTCGGTGGTGGGGCAGAGACCGACCACGGCACCGCTGGCGGCAATACCCCGCACTTCGGCGTCGTCGAGATGGGTGGCATGAATCAGACACCACCTTGAGTCGAGCTCAATGTTGTCCAGCAGCCACTGGACGGGACGTTGGCCGCTCCAGGCGATGCTTGCCTCGACCTCTTTCACCTGTTCGGAGATGTGGATGTGACGCGGGCCGGCGGGATTGGCTGCAAGCACCGTTTCGATCTCCTCGAGCGTCACCGCGCGGAGCGAGTGCAGCGCCGTGCCCAGGCACAGACGCGGGTTCTCGGAGCACCGTGGTGTGAGCTGCGCCAGTAATTCGAGGTAGGTTTCCGGCGAGTGGATGAAACGCCGCTGGCCGTTGCTGGGTGGTTGACCGCCAAAATCGCTGTGGGCGTAGAGTACCGGCAGCAAGGTCATGCCGATTCCACTGGCATCCGCCGCTTCCAGCAAGGCATGCGACATCGTCGCCGGGTCGGCATAGGCGTGGCCCTGCGGATCGTGATGCAGATAGTGGAACTCGCCGACTTGGGTGTAGCCCCCTCTGAGCAGCTCGACGTAGAGTGCGCGGGCGATAACGCCCACGTCTTCAGGTGTGAGGCGATCCACCAGGCCATACATGTGGTTACGCCAGCTCCAGAAACTGTCCGCCTTGTCAGAGGCGATCTCGGCGACACCGGCCATGGCGCGCTGAAAGGCGTGAGAGTGGAGGTTGGGCATGCCGGGCAGCACGGGTCCGCCGAGGCGTTCCGCCTCGTCTGCAGTGGCATCGGCGGTCACGTTGTCGATGAATCCTCGATCATCGACACGGATCCGGACGTCGTGTCGCCATCCGTCGGGCAGTAGCGCGGCAGTGGCGAAGTAGGTCTTTGGCATCCCGGGTCCCTTTGGTGCAGTTTATTGTATATACATATAGCGTGTCCGGTGACAGGATTCAAGCGTCTCGATCTGCATCGTTTTGGTGCGTTTAGCGCCCGTATTTGCACCATTGTTGGAGAAATCAGGAATCCCCCCGATTTTTGATGACACACTTGGCTGCCGACGTTTGACAGGGTAATGTATATACATATTCAATGGTAGAGCTCGCCGTCTCGGCCAACGTTCTCGTCCCGTTATCGACTGCCCGGAGTACTCATGACTCATTCTCGTTTTCGTGATATCGACATTCGCGCCCCCCACGGTTCGACGTTGACTGCCAAGAGCTGGTTGACCGAGGCGCCGATGCGCATGCTGATGAACAACCTCGACCCGGACGTGGCCGAGAACCCGAAGGAACTGGTCGTCTATGGCGGCATCGGCCGCGCGGCACGCGATTGGGAATGTTTCGATGCGATCGTTGCCACGCTGAAAACGCTCGAGACGGATGAAACACTGTTGGTGCAGTCGGGCAAGCCGGTCGGCGTGTTCAGGACGCATGCCGATGCGCCGCGGGTTCTGATTGCCAACTCCAACCTGGTTCCACACTGGGCCGACTGGGAGCATTTCAACGAGCTCGATGCCAAGGGGCTGATGATGTACGGCCAGATGACCGCGGGCTCGTGGATCTACATCGGCTCCCAGGGCATCGTTCAAGGGACCTACGAGACGTTCGTCGAGGCCGGGCGCCAGCATTACGACGGCAGGCTCGCCGGGCGCTGGATCCTGACGGCGGGGCTCGGCGGCATGGGCGGCGCGCAGCCGCTGGCGGCAACGTTGGCGGGCGCCTGTTCGCTCAACATCGAGTGCCAGCAATCACGTATCGACTTTCGCCTGCGTACGCGCTATGTCGACGAACAGGCGGAAGATCTGGACGATGCCCTGGCCCGGATAGAGCGCTACACCGCCGAAGGCAAGGCGGTTTCCATCGCCCTGCACGGTAATGCGGCTGAAATTCTGCCTGAACTGGTACGCCGTGGCGCACGCCCGGACATGGTCACCGACCAGACCAGTGCCCACGATCCGCTCAACGGTTACCTGCCTGCCGGTTGGCGCTGGGAGGACTATCGCGCGCGTGGCAAGACCGAGCCGCAGGCGGTGGTCAAGGCGGCCAAGGCGTCGATGGCCGAACATGTGCGCGCCATGCTGGCGTTTGCCGAGCAGGGCATCCCCACCTTCGACTACGGCAACAACATCCGCCAGATGGCGCAGGAGGAGGGCGTTGCCAACGCCTTCGACTTCCCAGGCTTCGTTCCCGCCTATATCCGGCCGCTGTTCTGCCGGGGCATTGGCCCGTTCCGCTGGGCCGCGCTGTCCGGCGATCCGCAGGACATCTACAAGACCGATGCCAAGGTGAAGGAACTGATTCCCGATGACGCGCACCTGCATCGCTGGCTCGACATGGCACGAGAGCGCATCAGCTTCCAGGGGTTGCCGGCGCGTATCTGCTGGGTGGGTCTGGGCCTGCGCGAGAAGCTGGGGCTGGCGTTCAATGAAATGGTGCGTAGCGGCGAGCTCTCCGCGCCAGTGGTCATCGGACGGGACCATCTCGACTCCGGTTCGGTGGCCAGCCCCAACCGGGAAACCGAGAGCATGAAGGATGGCTCCGACGCCGTCTCCGACTGGCCGCTGCTCAACGCCCTCCTCAACACTGCCAGCGGTGCCACCTGGGTCTCGCTCCATCATGGCGGCGGCGTCGGCATGGGCTTCTCTCAGCACGCTGGCATGGTGATCGTCTGTGACGGCAGCGACGACGCGGCGCGCCGCATCGCCCGGGTTCTGCACAACGACCCGGCCACCGGCGTCATGCGTCATGCCGACGCGGGTTATGACATCGCCATCGATTGCGCCAGGGAGCAGGGGCTTGACCTGCCGATGGTCAAGTAACGCATTCGGGCCGGCAGCCGCATCGGGGTGCCGGTTCCCGCGAGACCCCGACTGCTGATATCACCCACTCGTCGTGGGCTTACGCGCCGTTCTAAACCTTCATTTCAGGGTATAAAAATGTCAAAACCCGCACCGAGAAGCATCAAGCTCAGCGTGTTCATCCCGACCTTCTTGATCGTTGCCGTCGCCGCGATCATCGGTCTGGTCGACAACGAACTGCTGATCGACGTCACACAGGATATTTTCTACCTGACGCTCTCCGACTTCGCCTGGCTCTATCAACTGGTCGCCGTGTCGGCCCTGGCCGTGGTCGGATACGTCTTCTGCTCGAAGGTGGGCAATATTCGTCTCGGCGGGCCGGATGCGAAGCCGAAATTCTCGCTGATGTCGACCTTCGCGATGGCGCTGACCGGCGGTATTGCGACGGGAGTCGTGACCTACGCCGTCAACGAACCCATCATCTACATGGGTAACGTCTACGGTGAAATCGACAATCAGGGCTTCGCGCCGGGTAGCGGCGAGTCGGCGGTTTTCGCGCTGGCACGCAGCTTCCACAACTGGAGCTTCATTCCCTACGCCATGTACGCCGTGGTCGGCATGATGATCGCCTACATGCACTACAACCGCCGCCAACGGTTCTCCATTTCGGCAGCCATCTCGCCGATCATCGGCGATCATCACCGTCGACCGACGGTCACCGCCATCATCGACATCGTCTCGGTTCTGGCGATTGCGCTCGGTCTGGCGTCGTCGCTGGGCGCCGGCGTCGCTCTGATCGGCTCAGGGGTGCAGGAGGAATACGGCATCAGCGTTGGCCCGACGACCTGGCTGGTGCTGGTGGCCATCATCACGGTGATTTTCATTGCCTCCTCGGTTTCGGGGCTCAAGCGCGGCATCCGCTACCTGTCTTCGCTGAACGCTTATCTCTACTACGGCATGCTGGCTCTGTTGCTGATCATCGGGCCGGTGGTCTACATGCTGAATCTGTCCACCACCAGTATCGGCTATTGGCTGAACAACTTCTTCACCTGGTCTTTCGACACCAAGGAGCTGGGCGGTGAAGCGCTGGTGACCTGGTGGACGATGTACGACTGGTCGATCTGGATCGCCTACGCGCCGCTGATGGGCCTGTTCCTGGCGCGCATCTCCTACGGGCGGACGCTGCGCGAATTTCTGATGATCAACTGGGTTCTGCCGGCGATCTTCGGCATCGTCTGGTTCACGGTCTGGGGCGGCAGTGCGATCAAGTGGCAATTGGACGGCACGCTCGATCTGGCCTCGATCATCGATCAGGATGGCGCCGTAGCTGGCTTGTGGGGCTTTCTGCATCAACTGCCGCTGGCCTGGTTGCTGGTGCCGGCCACGATTCTGGCGCTGATTCTGTCGTTCGCCACGGCAGCGGATTCCATGTCGGCGACCATCGCCACGATCTGTACTCGTGGTATGACCGCCGAGGATGAATCGCCCACCTTCCAGAAGATTCTGTGGGGCGTGTCGATCAGCGTCATCGCCTACGTCATGGTTGCCTTCGGGGGTGGCGAGCAGGGCGTCGATGGCATCAAGTATCTCGCGGCGGCGGGTGGCTTCTTCGTGGTGTTCCTGTTCGTTCTCGTGCTCGCCGCGAGCGTCAAGGCGCTGATCTACGGACGTGAAAGCGCCATCGCCACGACGCTGCCCGAGGACGCGGCCAGCGGCTCCACACCGGCGATCGAGGGTTGAGGCGATGAAGACCGTCACGCTTGGCAACGAGACAGTTTCCTGGCGCGCCATCGTCGACGTGGCCTGCCATGGCGCGCAGCTGGCGCTCCATGAAGGGCGCTGGGCCAGGGTCCGAGAGGCTCGCCAGGCCGTGGAGGCGTTCGCTCGGGAGGAGACGCGTTATTACGGCATCAATACCGGCCTCGGTGCGCTCTGCCACGTGCGCCTGGCGCCGGACCAGCTCCAGCGTCTCTCCTACCACACCCTGATGAGTCACGCCTGTTGCGTCGGCGACCCCCTGCGCGACGATCAGGTGCGCGCGATCATGGCGACCGCCGTGGTCAATTACAGCCACGGTCATTCGGGCATCAGTCCCCAGATCGTCGAGCGGCTCCTCGACTTTCTCAACCATGGGGTGACGCCGGTGGTGCCGGGACAGGGGTCGGTGGGGTATCTCACCCACATGGCGCATATCGGCCTGGCGATGATCGGCATCGGCGAGGTTCGCCACGAGGGCGGCGTCATGAGCGCCGAAGCAGCGCTGGCGCGGATCGGCAAGGCGCCGGTGACCTTGGGCGCCAAGGACGGCTTGAGTCTGGTCAATGGCACCCCGGCCATGACCGGGTTGGCCTGCCTGGCACTGGATGGCGCCAATCGCTTGAGCGCCTGGGCGGACGTCGGCGCGGCGATGAGCTTCGACGCGCTGGGTGGCCAGCTGGCGGCGTTCGATGCCGATGTCCTCGCGCTCAAGCCGCAGCTCGGGATGCAGATCTGCGGCGCCACCCTGCGCGAGCTTCTGCACGATAGTCCGTGGCTCGCTGCTCGACGCGGCGGGCACCTGCAGGACGCCCTGAGTCTGCGTGCCATCCCTCAGGTCCACGGCGCCTGTCGCGACCAGCTGGCACACGCGGCACAACAGATCGACCGCGAGTTGAACAGCGCCACCGACAATCCTTTGCTGCTGAAGAACGCCGAAGGCTACCGGGTCGTCTCGCAAGCCAATCCCCATGGCGAGTCGATCGCCCTGGCCTGCGACCAGTTGGCGATGGCGGTGGCGGAGTGGAGCGCGATATCGGAGCGGCGCATCTACCGTCTCGTGACGCCCGAAGTGAGTGGTCTTCACAGTGGCCTGCCGCCGTTTCTCTCCGCCGAGAGCGGGGTGAAGTCCGGGCTGATGATCGCGCAGTACACGGCCGCTTCGCTCGCCGCCGACAACAAGCGCCTGGCGCAGCCGGCGGTGATCGACAACTACCTCACTTCCGCACTGCAGGAGGATCACCTCAGCCTCGGCGACAGCGCCGCGCTGAAGCTGGATGCCGCGCTGGACAACGCCTTTCGCATCATCGCCATCGAGTGGCTGTGCGCGGCGCAGGCCTTCGATCTGCTGCCGAGCGAGCGCTTCGCGACCGGCACCAGCGCGGCATGGCGCTGGCTGCGCGCCCTGGTCGACATCTACGAGGAGGAGCATCCGCTCTCCCGGGATATCGAGCGAGCCTTCTCGGCGATGCGCTCCGCCGCGATCCCAGAGGCGGTGGCGGCGACCCTGAGTGGTCCGCCGGAAACGCGCGCCCTCACCCTGACGTAATCATCCCCGACCGAATGGAGGCAATCGCCCATGACCCAGCTCTGGCACCACTGTCACGCCATTACCATGGCTGACGGCCGCTACTCCCTCATCACTGACGCGGCTCTCGTCATTGTCGATGGGCGGATCGACTGGATCGGCAAGGCCGACGATCTGGCCGCGCAGGCGTTCGATGCCATCCACGACCTCGGTGGTCGCTGGCTGACGCCGGGGCTGATCGACTGCCACACCCATCTCGTGTTCGGGGGCGACCGCAGCGGTGAGTTCCAGCAGCGTCTGGAGGGTGTCGACTACGAGACGATCGCACGTCAGGGCGGCGGGATCGTCAGCAGTGTCAGAGCGACCCGGGAGACCGACTTCGAGACGCTCTACGCGAGTGCCGAAGCGCGAGCGCGGCTGCTGCTGGCCGAAGGCGTTACCACGCTCGAGATCAAGTCCGGCTACGGTCTCGATCTCGACAGCGAACGGCGCATGCTGCAGGTCGCCCGCGAACTGGGCAAACGCCTGCCCGTGACGGTAAAGACGACTTGCCTCGCCGCCCACGCCCTGCCGCCGGAGTATGCCGAGCGCAGCGATGACTACATCGAGCTGGTGTGCGAGACGATCCTGCCGACGCTGGCGGGAGAGGGGCTGATCGATGCCGTCGACGGCTTCTGTGAGGGCATTGCGTTTTCTCCGGCACAGATGCGGCGGGTATTCGAGACGGCACGCCGGCTCGGCCTGCCGGTCAAGCTGCACGCCGAGCAACTGTCGCGCCTGGGGGGCTGCCAGCTGGCGGCCGAGTTCGGCGCGCTGTCGGCCGATCACGTCGAGTACGCCAACGACGACGATGCACGGGCCATGGCAGCCAGCGGCACCACCGCCGTGCTGCTGCCCGGCGCGTTTCTGACGCTGCGGGAGACCCGGGTGCCGCCGATCGAGGCGTTTCGCGAGCACGGCGTCGCCATGGCGCTGGCCAGTGACCTCAACCCCGGCACCTCGCCGGTGCTGTCGCTGCGGCTGATGATGAATCTCGCTTGCACGTTGTTCCGCCTGACACCGGAGGAAGCCCTGGCCGGTGTGACGCTGAATGCGGCCAGGGCGCTCGGCATCGACGCCAGCCACGGCTCGCTCGAGGTGGGCAAGGTGGCTGACGCGGTTGCCTGGGACGTGACCGGACCGGCGGAACTCGCCTACTGGCTGGGCGGCCAGCTACCCGGCATTCGCTTCCACCAGGGAGAGAGGATCAGCGCATGAGCCGTTTCCAATTGACCCGGGGAGCGACCCCTTTACTGGTATCGATGCCCCACGCCGGGACTCGCCTGACGCCGCAAGTCGAAGCCGGGCTCAGTGACCGCGGGCTGTCGTTGATCGACACCGACTGGCACATTCCGCAGCTTTACGATTTTCTCGATGACCTCGGCGTCAGTCGGCTGCAGGCTGAATACTCCCGTTACGTGATCGATCTCAATCGCTCCACCGACGACAGGCCGCTCTATGCCGGCGCGACCACCGGCCTGTTCCCGCAAGTCGACTTCGACGGCGAGCCGCTCTACCGGCGCGGGTGCGAACCTTCGAAAGCGGCGCGCGACTGGGCGCTGGAAAACGTCTGGCGGCCTTACCACGCTGCTTTGAGCGAGGAGCTCGAGCGTCTTCGCCGGCGCTTCGGCTACGCGGTGCTGTTCGACGCGCACTCGATTCGCTCGCGGGTGGCGAGGCTGTTCGACGGCCAGTTGCCCGACATCAACCTCGGGACCAACGATGGCGGGAGTTGCGATCCCACCTTGAGCGACCGGCTCGAGGCGATCTGCGACGCACAGACCGATTACACATGGGTGACCAACGGGCGTTTCAAGGGCGGCTTCATTACCCGTCACTACGGAATGCCGAGCGATGATGTCCACGCCGTGCAGCTCGAGCTTTCCCAGGCGACCTATATGGAGGAGCCGCGGGAGGCCGATCTGATCGAGGCATCAACGACTTTCCCCTATCGGGAGCGAGAGGCGACACAGGTGCAGGCGCTGTTGAAGGCCCTGGTCGAGGCGCTTCTGGCATGGCGTCCCCGTCCCGAGCCCGGGACCATCGCCTGATTCGGGCCTAGACACCTCGTCTATGGCGTGTCTCCTGGTTGCCGCGCTCGCCGCTGACTCTCCCGTGACCCAAAAACGCCCGCGCTCTTTCGAGTGCGGGCGTCGTCGTTTCTGGCCGGCATCGTTTCTAGCCGACACCGTTTCGATCGACAGCGTATTGAATCGCGTCACCGCGACGCTGCCGTGGCGATCACTTGTTGGGCTGCTTGGTCACGCGAAGGTAGGGCTTCTTCTCGTCCCAGCCGTTGGGGAAGAGTTCCTTGGCCTTCTCGTTGTCGATCGACGGCACGATGATCACGTCGTCGCCATCCTGCCAGTTCACCGGCGTGGCAACCTTGTGGCTGTCGGTCAGCTGCAGGCTGTCGAGCACGCGCAGGATCTCGGCGAAGTTGCGGCCGGTACTGGGCGGATAGGTGATGGTCAGGCGCACCTTCTTCGCCGGATCGATGATGAATACCGAACGCACGGTGTTGGTGCCGCTGGCGTTGGGATGGATCATGCCATAGGCCTCGCTCACCGAGCGGTCGGCATCGGCCAGCAACGGAAAGTTGAGCCCACAGCCCTGGGTCTCTTCGATATCGCCGACCCAGCGCTGGTGGTCGTCCAGCGGGTCGACGGAGAGGCCGATCGCCTTGGTGTTGCGGCGCTCGAACTCCGGCTTGAGGCGCGAGACCTCGCCGAGTTCGGTGGTGCAGACCGGGGTGAAGTCGGCCGGATGGGAGAACAGGATGACCCAGCTGTCGCCGGCCCACTGGTGGAAGTTGATCGGCCCTTCGGTGCTCTCCTGGGTGAAATCCGGGGCGGTATCGCCGAGTTGCAAAGCCATGACTTTCTCCTGTTGCCGTTGGCGGCTTGCTTGAAGCCTGGGATCGGATGCCCATCATGACGAGCCGGGGCAGCGCTGTGAAACAATCGATAGCGATAACGACATGCCCGCGCTCGCGCGATGTGTCCGTGACGTTCCTACAACGTGGTAGCCAGCGCCCGATATCTCAAGGGCGAGGTGCGGTTTTAGTAGTTGGGTCACGGCAGGCGGTTCAATCCGCGGGCGCCGCCGCCCCCAGGTAGTGCTTGCGCCAGTAGCGGACATCCAGCGACGACACGCTGACGGTGCGGCCGCTGCCGGGGGCGTGGATCATCTGGCGGTCGCCCATGTAGATGCCGACATGGGTGGCATGGCTGCCCGAACCGAAGAACAGCAGATCGCCGGGGCGGGCGACGTCGATCTCCTCGAGGGCATGGAACTGCTCGTTGGAGGTCCGCGGCAGCGAGATGCCGATCTTGCCGTAGGCCATCTGTACCAGTCCCGAGCAGTCGTAGCCCCGGGGCGTGCTGCCGCCCCATTGGTAGGGCGTGCCGAGCGCATCCTTGGCGGCGGACATCACCAGGATGCGATCGATGGAGAGGTTGTTGCCATCGATGGCCGGGCCATCGTCGCGGGTGACGATCGCTTTCTGGGTACTGCAACCGGCGAGCAGCAACAACAACAGGCCGATGAACAGCAGGCCCGGATGGGATAGCGTTGCCTGGTGACAGGATCGGGTCGAGGGAGTCTGCCGCATCGCGGCGAATCGGGAGAAACGGTGGGGGGTGGTGCCTGTCGCCATGCCCGCGGGCCCTGTCTGCCGGTTTCAATCGAGTGTAGAGCAGGGGCCCGGTGCTGCAAAGTCGCACGGCCGCTGCGTTTGGGTTGCGGTCGTCAGGGTGGCTCCCCTCGAGCCGGGGTCGGGGATCGCGCCGCTTGAGAGCGGCGGAGGTTGCCCCCACTTTCAGGTGTCGCCCATCGGCGTTTCGGCTGTCTGTCGATATCGTCATCCGGACCCACAGGAGGATCCCATGTCCATTGCCGAAGACCAGGTTCCCGGCGTGCAAGCCGCCCCGACGGAAACGCGAGGCTTCGTGTTCAACCACACCATGCTGCGGGCCAAGGACCCAGCGGTGTCGCTGGCCTTCTACACCCGTGTGTTCGGCATGCGTCTGCTGCGCAAGCTCGACTTTCCGGAGATGCAGTTCACGCTCTATTTTCTGGCCCGGGTCGACGACGAAAGCGCCATCCCCGAAGACGACGGCGAGCGTACCGCCTACACCTTCTCGCAGAAGGGCGTACTGGAGCTGACCCACAACTGGGGCAGCGAGGACGATCCCGAGCTTTCGTATCATGACGGTAATGCCGAACCGCAGGGCTTCGGCCATATCTGCTTCGCGGTACCGGATCTGGCGGCTGCCGAGCAGTGGTTCGACGCCAATGGGGTCGAATTCAAGAAGCGTTCCGACCAGGGCAAGATGAAGAACGTGATCTTCGTCAAGGATCCCGACGGCTACTGGATCGAAGTCGTGCAGCCCTCGCTGTCGAAAGGGCTGGGGCGAGATTCGGGAGCGGCGGTGTCGCCAAGCGCTTGAGCCAAGATCGGGACGCCGTGAACGTGGAAACGACGAGTTCGATCCTGGTCATGTTCCCGATTCGAGTGGTTACCGGACCCAGTTCAAATCAAGCAGGTTATGCTTCACCGCCCTGGTCACGATAACTCTCGATCATTCTTCGGAAATCAGGGTTGTCCACATAAGCGACATTGAAGCGAGACCAGGCGACTGGCTCCCGGAGAGCGACAGAGAAGATCGAACCGGGAGCCAGGACGAAATTTTGCTCCAGCATGTAACGGGCAAGGGCATCAGCATCGTCGATGCCGGGAAAACGAGCCCAGAGGTAGAGGCTGGTTTCCGGTCTGCAGAACACTTCGGCACCCATTTCATCGAACTTGGCGAGACCATGCTTGACTGCACGGGTGGCATGCTCCGCCAGGTGCAGGGCGTGTCTGCGAAAACTTCCCTCCTCCAGAATCAATGCCAGAGTTCGCTCGGAGATTTCCGAAGTGCTGGCGTTGATGAGCATATTCAGGTCTGCCAAGCCTTCGGCCAACGCGCGATCGCAGGCAATGAATCCTGAGCGTAAACCTGCAGATATCGATTTCGAAAAGCTGCCTACGTAGATGCAGTGGCTGAACCCGCCCAGAGACGCTACTCTCCGGCTCTCAGGCGGACCGAATTCTGCCAGGGCGTCGTTCTCCACGATGGTGAAGTTGTGTTTTCTTGCCAGTGCCAGCAAGGTCCTGGACTTCGATGGAGATGTCGTGGACCCCGTTGGATTGTGAGAAACCGACTGGGTGAAGAATAACTTCGGCCTTTCCTGTGTCGCCCACCGAGAAACCGCATCCAGGTCTGGACCATCGGCCAGGCGTGGAACCGGAAGCATTCTGACATTGCCCAACCGGAGCTTTCCGAAAAGCAAGTAGTAGCCCGGATCGTCGATCATGACGCTATCACCGGGGGCCAGCGAAAAGCGGATGATCAGGTCCAGTGCCGAATTGACACCGGACGTGGTCAAGATATTGTCTGGAGAGGCATCGATTTCGTGATCCGCCAGCTTCTGTGCCAACTGCTCTCGTAGTGGTGGATAACCGCCGTGATAACCATAGCGAATGGCGGAAAGCGATCCTCCACTGATGGCTTTCCGGTAATGTCGCTCCAGTGCGATCTCCTTGAGCCAGTGCGCGGGCGGAAATCCTTCTCCCAGTCGTGAGGGACCGGGATTTCTCACCAGCTGTTCCCGCATTAGCCAGATATTGTCCATGGCCCGGTCGAGTTCGCGAGGTGTGTCACTGTCATCGATACGTTGGGTGGCAAGGCCGGTAACGAAGAAGCCAGCGCCGTGGTGGCTTTCGATCAGCCCCTCCTTCACCAACCGGCCATAAGCGTTGAGCACCGTGTTTTTCGCCATTCGATGTAGCGCCATGAATTCCCGAATCGAGGGTAAGCGGTCGCCCTTGTGTAACGACCCGCTGGCGATCTGACGGCGAACGATCTCAATGGCGCGTTCGGTAAGAGTCTGTTTTTGACGCACTGACAAAGCGTTATCCTCGTCGAAAGTAGCAGGAATATCCTCGATACCGCTCCTTCTCCAGCCTTGTTCATTCCGTCGGCAGGAGTGTACCCATAATACTGTTACCAAGACATAGGTACAGTATGTGGGGTGGTGATGTTCCGTTAGTCTGACGCTATTCGTTCACCACAGAGTTGTCGCCATGACCTGCTCGCGTATCGCTGATTTCCGCAATCTTTCACCTCGTGATCGCCTCCAGAAGCTCGTGGAAATAGAGGCTTTGTCAGATGACGAGGCGACAAAGTTGATGAGTCCCGGCGTCCTGGGGCTCGAGACAGCCAATGGCATGATCGAGAACGTCATCGGGACTTTCGAGTTGCCGGTGGGAGTCGCCACCAATTTCATCGTCAATGGTCGAGAAGTATTGATTCCCCTTGCCGTGGAAGAGCCCTCGGTCGTTGCTGCGGCCTCCTATATGGCCAGGCTGGCCCGAGATAGCGGCGGCTTCACCACGTCCTGTAGCGAGCCGTTGATGCGAGCACAAATCCAGCTGCTGGACATTCCCGACCCGCATAACGCTCGACTGAGTATTCTCGCCAACAAACAGGAGATCATCGACAAGGCCAACGCCTGCGATGGCCTGCTCAATCGACTGGGCGGGGGGTGCAGGGACGTCGAGGTTCATGTTTTTCCCCATACGGCCAGCGGGCCGATGGTGGTGGCGCATCTGATCGTGGATGTTCGGGACGCCATGGGAGCCAA
This sequence comes from uncultured Salinicola sp., assembly GCF_937921195.1. Classification (NCBI taxonomy): domain Bacteria; kingdom Pseudomonadati; phylum Pseudomonadota; class Gammaproteobacteria; order Oceanospirillales; family Halomonadaceae; genus Salinicola; species uncultured Salinicola sp. The sequence goes on along the minus strand of NZ_CALFQK010000175.1, from coordinate 14,380 downwards.
TGCGGTCAATACCATGGCGGAAGCCGTCGCCCCTCTTGTCGAAAGCCTGAGCGGCGGTCGCGCCTGCCTGCGTATCCTCTCCAACCTGGCCGATCTCCGGTTGGCGAGAGCCCAGGTCAGGCTCTCCGCTGACCAGCTGACCACCTCGAGATTCGACGGCAAAGCCGTGATCGAGGGAATCGTCGAGGCATACCGGCTCGCGGCGATCGACCCCTACCGGGCGGCGACCCACAACAAGGGCATCATGAACGGCATCGATCCCCTGATCATCGCTACCGGTAACGACTGGCGCGCCGTCGAAGCCGGGGCGCATGCCTTTGCCAGCCGCCATGGACGTTACGGCTCGCTATCGACCTGGGAGAAGAATACCCAAGGTGATCTGGTGGGGACGCTCGAAATACCCATGCCGGTGGGATTGGTCGGCGGCGCGACCCGTACGCATCCGCTCGCGCAGCTGTCGCTGAAACTCATGGGTGTCGAAACCGCCAGCGAGCTGGGCGAAATCGCGGCGGCAGTGGGCCTGGCTCAGAACCTGGCCGCCCTCCGGGCGTTGTCGACGGAGGGCATTCAAAAAGGACACATGGCGCTGCATGCACGCAATATCGCGCTGACAGCCGGCGCGACGGGGGGCGAGCTCGACCTCATCGTGCGGCGAATGGTCGAGGAGGGGCGCGTCAGCGCAGATCGTGCTTCGGAACTGCTGCGGCAGCAGCGCGGAACGATCTCATGACGACCGGGGAGCCGGTGCGACTCGTCGAGGTTGCCGCCCGAGATGGCCTCCAGAACGAGTCGGAGGTGCTGCCTGTCGCGATGCGGGTCGAACTGCTCGAACGCTTGGCCGATACGGGCTTTCGCCATCTGGAAGCCGGTGCCTTCGTCTCCCCGCGCTGGGTACCCCAGATGCAGCAGACTCGGGAGGTGCTCGGCCGGCTGAATCGGCGACCGGACATTACCTACTCCGTACTGGTACCCAATTCGAGAGGGTTCGAATCTGCACGGGCCGCGGGGGTCGACGAGGTCGCGGTATTCACGGCGGCTTCCGAAGCCTTTGCCCATCACAATATCAACTGTTCCATCGCCGAGAGCCTGGCACGGTTCGAGCCCATCATGCCGCTGGCTGCGCAGGCCGGCATCCGCGTCCGGGGTTACATCTCCTGTGTGCTGGGTTGTCCCTACGCCGGCGACGTCGATCCGCAAGAAGTGGCGACGATTGCCCGGCAGCTATTCGACATGGGCTGCTACGAGGTCAGTCTCGGGGACACGACTGGCATCGGCACACCACGCCGCACTTGTGAATTGATCGAGGCTTGTGCACGGCAGCTGCCCGTCGGCGCCTTGGCGGGGCATTTCCACGATACCTGGGGAATGGCCGTCGCCAACGTGCAGGCCGCGCTGGAGGCCGGCGTGCGGGTCTTCGATGGTTCGGTCTCGGCTCTGGGTGGCTGTCCCTACGCATCGGGTGCCACGGGTAACGTGGCGACCGAATCCCTGGTACGCCTGCTCGAGAGTCAGGGGTTCGATACCGGCATCGACCTGGAGCGTTTGGTCGATGTTGCCGAGTGGGTCGACCGCACGCTGTCACGGCGCATGCCTTCGCCCGTGGCCAGGGCCATCCGCGCCAATCGTGGTCGAGGCGATCATCGCGGCAACCAGCAAGAGAAGGGTTATGACAATGAGAAATGACCGATTGCTCGAGGTCTGGAATGACACGGTGGATGGTCATCACCTGATCGGCTCGCTGATCATCGGTGGGGCGGTCAGCTTGGGCGCTTTTCAGGCGGCCGAGTGGCTGCTTGGCATGTTCATCGATGACCCTCGAATGGCGCGGACCTACGCCATGCTGTTCGGCATCATCGGTTGCGTGGTAGGCGGCGCGATTTGCGCATACCTCTTCCGGCCCAAGCGGGAAGTCGTCGAAGACACCGTCGACACGGAAAACCTGCAAGGGGTGCTGGCTGCACTCTACGCCGATTACGGCAGCAGGGGCGGCGTGGAGGATTTACCGGAGGCCGTCCGATCGGAGTTGAGGGAGCTCGAATTGGAAGAGGCCTTTCTGGTCTATGAGCGTGATCATGCCCAAGGCGACGCCGTTGCGCTGGCCGAGCATGACCTCGGGCGGGCGGGTCGGGAAGGAGTGAAGTCATGATGGATGCCTTGTTGGCACAGCTTCCCGTCGCATTGGGCATGGGCATCATTGGGGCCGTGGTATTTTCAGCGATAGGTCTCATCTCCGGCAGTGACGAGACCACGACCATCGCGCCCTTGACGTTACTGGTCGTGTTGATCGGCGTTCCGCCCGCCGGTGTGTACACTTTCTTCCTGGCAGGTGCGGTATCCAAACACATGACCCATGCCGTACCCACCGCACTGCTGGGGATTCCCGGCGACACCATGGCCACGCCAATGATGCGCGAGGCGAACTATCTGCGTCAGCTGGGTGTGCCGCACATCGCTTTGCGCAAGATGATCTCCGGTGGCGTCATCGCTGCCTTGATCGCGGTACCGGTGACCGTGGTCTTCGCGCTCCTGCTGGCGCCTTTCGGTGGCTTCGTGCAGCACACCGCGCCCTACCTCTTCTTGATCGCCGCACTGGCCATCGCCTACTTTTCTCCTGGTCGCTGGGCAGCGGTACTGGCGTTGGGGCCGTTCGTGCTGATAATCGTCGCGCTGCAGAATCTCACCGCCGCCCACGGCGTCAAGTTGGGCGTCAGCTATTTCCTGGGCATTGCCATCGGGCCGCTGATTTCCGACCTGTTTCTGGTATTGTCGCCTGCCGAGCGAGCCCGGCGGAAACGGGATCGACCTGCCCGGTTTTCGCTGGCGCCCGACGTCAAACGCTGGAGCGGTTACTTCCCCAACCCCCTCAAGGTCCTGGATTCCCGCCAGACGAGTTGGACGATAGGCACTGCCGTGGCCTCCAGTCTCACCTTCGTGTTCAGCCCGGTAGCCATGACGGTCATCATGGGTGAGGTGGTATCAAGCCGCATTCGACACGTCTATCACCGCTTGACGACGACGCTGGCGGTTCGCAATGGCGTGACCGAGTCGACCTATATCGCCGAGGCCCTCATTCCTTTGATGGCATTCGGCCTGCCATTGAGCCCGGTCGCTGCGGGTCCGGCGGCGCCGCTGTTCAACGCGCCACCCCGTTTCACCGTTGATAGCGCCAGCGGCCAGGTGAACAACCTGCACAATCTGCTGGGGACTTGGGAGTTTCTGGTCTACGGGCTACTGGCGGTCGTGCTGGCGCTGCTGATCGCCTACCCCTTCTCGATGAACTACGCCCGCCGTGCTGCCTCCTTCGTGTCCCGCAACATCAGCCACGAAGCGATCATCGGCACCTTCGTCGGGCTCATATTGGTGATCGGTCTCTGGGAGGGCGGCCTGTTGGGTTTGCTGGTCGTCGTCACGGTGGGGCTGGTAGGCGGATTCCTGTCACGTCTGTTGGGCTTCAATATCGGGGTGCAGTTCATGGGGTTCTACATCGCCGTATTGACCGTGCCAGCGTTGACGGCTCTGTTATGAGCCGAACACCCGATACCGCTCTACAGGATTGCTCGCCATCGAATGCGCGGATGGCGCTCAAGGCACGTCCCCCGGCGTCTCTCCACCCGGCAGGGTGTCGCTAGGGCGTTGGGGTAGATCGCCCCGGGTCGATGCATAGGGGGAGCGCCGCAGGCAGCGGCGGTCGATCTGCTCGAGGGTTGGCCGTCCCAGCTGCGCCATCAGGTTGTGCAACTGATCCTTGAGCAGGTCGATGGCATGGGCCGCCCCGGCCTCTCCGCCCAGCGCCAGGCCGTAGAGCGTGGCGCGGCCGCAGAGCACGCCCTCGGCGCCCAGCGCCACGGCCTTGGCGATGTCGCTACCGCGGCGAATGCCGCTGTCGAGCAGCACGTGCATCGAATCTCCCACCGCGTCGACCACCTCGGGCAGCGCATCCAGCGTCGCCGGCGCGCCGTCGAGCTGGCGGCCGCCGTGGTTGGTGACGACCACGCCGTCGGCACCGATGCGCCTGGCCTCGAGTGCGTCCTCGGCATTGAGAATCCCCTTGACCAGTAGCTTGCCGGGCCAGCGCTGGCGAATGTCGGCCAGCACTTCCCAGGTCAGCCGGCGTGTCATGCGCTGATTGATGTAGCCGGCGGCGCTGCCCGCACTCTGCTGTTCCCTGGGTAGATACTTCATCAGATTGCCCAGCGTCGGCAGGCCCTGGGGCCAGAGCGCTCGATAGGCCCACTGCGGATGCAGGGCGGCGTCCAAGAGATAGGGCAGTGCCAGGCGCCGGGGATTGAGGTAGCTTCTCGAATCCCATTCGCGACGTCCCAGCACCACGGTGTCCGTGGTGACCATCAGGGTGTCGACGCCGACGTTCTTCGCCCGTTCGAGCATGTCGTTGCGAACGGCCTCGTCATCCAGCACGTAGAGCTGGAACCAGAGCCGCGCCTCCGGCACCGCGTCGGCGAGGGTCTCCAGGCTGGCGCAGGAGACCGTGCTCAAGGTGAAGGGGATGCCGCGACTGGCGGCCGCCCGGGCCAGCGCGATATCGCCGTCCCGCCACAGCATGCCGTTGTAGCCGGTGGGGGCGATCGCCAGCGGCAGCTCGGCGGGGGCGTCCAGCAGCCGCGTGCGGCTGTCGCGCTGCTCGACGTCCACCAGCGTCCGCGGTTGCCACCCCCAGGCGGCGAAGGCGCGGCGGTTGTCGTGCAGGGTGATCTCGTCCTCCGAGCCGCCGTGGACATACTCCCAGGCGAAGGCGGGCAGGCGCCGGCGCGCCATCCAGGCGAGTTCGTCGATGCTCTGGGCGCGGCGCCAGGCATGGTGCGAGGAGTAGCGTCGTTTCACGGGGCCTCTCGATGGCAATGGAGCGATGATGGACTCGACGTTAGGCTTTGTACGAAAACTGCCTGCGCTCGGCCATACGGCGTTAAAAAACAGCTCAAAGTACTCATTTACACCCCGTAAACTCCGTCTCTTCGCTGTTTTTTGCCTTGTCTGGTCATCGCTCGCCGACTTTTCGTACGAAACCCTAGCACGCCAACCATGGGTCGACGATGCCACCAACGGCGAGTCGACGGGGCTGGCGAATACCGGTGCGAGGGATGAGGGCCAGGCCGGCTTGCCGCCGGGGAACCCTCGGATGGCATTGGCGTCTGAAAAGGGATTTTATCCGGTGCAGCCTGATCCGAGACGATCGGGTATGCTTCCAGTTCGATTGCCGACAGACAAAGGATGGGGTGTTCATGGATCGTAGAAGTGTGCTGAAAAGCGCGATTGCCCTGGCTGCCTGGTATGGGTTGCCTTCGGCGCCGCTATTCGCGGCGGCGCGTGCCACCAGTGACATTGCCGATGGCGAGGCTTCTTCCTTCAGCTTCGATTGGCTGCAGGGGTTTGCCCGTGACCTGGCTGCCAAGGCCTATCAGAGCACCGTCGAGCAGCTACCGCCGACCCTGGCCGATCTCACGCCGCAGAAGTACAACGCCATCGGCTACGATCCCGATCATTCGCTGTGGAACAGCATGAACGGTCCGCTCGACATCCAGTTCTTCCACGTCGGCATGGCGTTCAACCAGCCGGTCCGGATGTACTCCATCGATCCGCAGACCCAGCAGGCCAAGGAGATCCATTTCCGGCCGGACCTGTTCGACTACTCCCGGGCCGACGTCGATGTCTCCCAGCTCGAGGGCCAGGGCGATCTCGGCTTCGCCGGGTTCCGGGTGTTCAAGGAGCCTTCACTGACCGAGCGCGACATCGTCTCGTTCCTGGGCGCCAGCTACTTCCGCGCCGTCGACGACACCTATCAGTACGGCCTGTCCGCCCGCGGCGTGACGGTCAACACCTACAGCGACGGCAAGACCGAGGAGTTTCCGGCCTTCACCCGCTTCTGGTTCGAGACGCCGAAGCCCGGCGCGACGACCTTCACCGCCTATGCGCTGCTCGATTCACCGAGCCTGGCCGGGGCCTATCGCTTCGTCATCCACTGCGAGGACGAACGCGTGGTGATGGATATCGACAAGCATCTCTACCCGCGCGAGTCGATCGCCCAGCTCGGCATCACCCCGATGACCAGCATGTTCAGCTGCGGTACCCAGCAGCGCGACATGTGCCTGACCTTCCATCCGCAGATTCACGACTCCGACCGGCTGTCGATGTGGCTCGGCAACGGCGAATGGGTCTGCCGCCCCCTCAACAATCCGCCGCGGGTCCAGTTCAACACCTTCGGCGACGACAACCCCAAGGGTTTCGGCCTGCTCCAGACCGACCACGACTTTACCCATTACGAAGACATCGTCGGCAATTATCACAAGCGGCCCAGCCTGTGGGTCGAGCCGAAGGGGCAGTGGGGCAAGGGCGAGATCCAGATGCTCGAGATTCCCACCACCGGCGAGACCATGGACAACGTGGTGGCGTTCTGGAAGCCCGAACAGGCGATCGAGCCGGGGCAGGAACTCAACTACGGCTACAAGCTCTACTGGAGCGCGCAGCCGCCGGTGAAGCCCGAGCAGGCCCGCGTGCGCAAGACGTTCACCGGCATCGGTGGCTTTCCCGAGGGCTGGGCGCCGGGCGAGCACTACCCCGAGGTCTGGGCCAAGCGGATCGCGGTGGATTTCATCGGTGGCGAGCTCAAGCACTTCTACGACAACGATATCGACATCAAGACCCAGCTCGACGTGCCCGAGGGCGATGTCAAGCAGCTCGATATCCTGTGGGTGGAGGAGATCGAAGGCTTCCGTATTCAGTTCGACTGGTACCCCACCAGCGACTCCACCGATCCGATCAACATGCGCCTGAATCTGCTCGCCGACGGCAACACGGTGAGCGAGACCTGGCTCTATCAGTACTTCCCGACCCCGCCGGAGGAGCGTCACTATCCGGCACATCCCGCCCAGGGGTGACGGCGGAGCGAGTCGATTCGACCAGAAACGGGGCGGCCAGATGGCCGCCCCGTTTCTTTTCAAGCGCCCCGAAACCGGCGCAGGCCGAAGCCGCTTTTCAAGCGCCCCGAAACCGGCGCAAGCCGAAGCCCGCGACTAGTACCCGAACCGTGCCGCGACGGGGCCGGTGATCTCGGCGATCGTGGCCAGCTCCGCATCGCTGAACCTGGGCTTGTAGTAGGTCGGCGCGTGCAGGCCGCTGGCGGCGTCGGCCAGCGCCTGGGGCTCGAGTTCGAGCTCGGCGTGGTCGAAGACCGCCTGCAGGCTGTCATGAGGTTCGCTGCAGAGCGCCTCGTAGCGCACCAGCAGACAAGCCGATCTCAACTCCGGGTCGGCATCCAGCGTGTCGGCGACGTGGGCGTAGATCGCCGCCCAGTAGCGAGCCCACCCTTCGACTTCGTTGCCGGATTCCCACAGCCCGGTGATGCGCCGGGTTCCCTCGTCGTCGCCCACGTTGATCGCCCGCCGGTCGAGGCCGAACTCGTAGTGCCCCACCCGGCGCATGTGCTCCAGCGCGCGCGGCTCGCTGGTCTCGCCGGCCACGAACAGCTTCTGCTGCTTCATCAGCGAGGCGATGTGCCAGACCGGATCGCGAATCACCAGGATGAATTTCGCCGCCGGGTAGAGCCGGTGCAGATAGCCCAGCCGGACCAGGTTGTAGTTGCCCTTGGCGACGTAGCGCCGGCGGTCGCGCACGGCGAGCAGTTTCCGCACGTGTTCGTCGTAGAAGCGCTCGAAGGCGGGATGCTCGGCATCGCGGCCTTTCACCGAGCTGTGATCCGGGTCGTGGATGTCGGGGAAGAAGGCCATCCACAGCATCTCCTCGAACGCCTCCGGGCTCTGCGAGGTCACCTCGATGCCATCCTTGTGAGCGCGCTCTTGGGCCTGCTCCTGCTCCTTTTTCTGCGTCAGGGGCACCTTCTCCAGCCAGCGATTCCACCAGTAAGGGGTCAGCAGGGGAGGGAAGTCGACGTAGCGGTGGGTCGCGACGTCGGGGTGGGAGGCGAGGTGCTCGAGCAGGATCGTCGTCCCCGAGCGGGCCAGGCCGGCGACGTAGACGGGGCGGTCGACTCGCCTGTCGGCGATCGCGTCCCGGACCGCTCGGGTCTCCAGATTGCCAAGCCGGATCCAGGTGCCGGGTTTGCGGTGGATCCAGCCACCCAGCCAGTGCATCCAGCCGGGGACCACGAAGCCCGGATCGCTGATCTCCCCGCTGGCGGCCGTGTCGTTGTTGGCGTTGCCGGCCCCGGCAGAACGGGGCGTCGAATCGTCGGAATCAAAGTGGCTCATTCGATTTTCGCCCAGCGATAGGTGATGAGAGAGACGATCGTCATGATCGGAAAGAAGACCGCCAGCCAGTGGCGCATCCAGCCCGGTCCGAACGGGAGATACTCGGGTTCCGGCAGGTCGAAGGCGATCCGCGCCACGCCGCTCTCCGCGGGCAGATAGCCCAATGGGTTGGCGGCCAGCCAGTTCCACCACTGGCGTTGCTCGATCACCGGGATCGGCGCCGTGATGGCGACGTTGGCCAATTCGCTATCGCTGTCGCTGACGATCACGTGGGGGGCGCCGTCCTGCTGCACCCACTGCGCGTCGTAGGTGTCCGGCGTGACCTGCACGGTCGGTGTGTCGCCTGCCGCCGGCAGCGCGTGGGCGTAGTAGCTCTCCAGCCAGGTCAGTAGCGCCAGCAGCGGCAGGATCGAGACGAGCGTGGGCAGGAACACCAGCCCGAGATGCTTGAAGGCGGTGAGGAACTGGTTGCGGATCAAGGGACCGGCGTCGCTGAACTCACCGTCGAACTCGTTGAGTTGCTTGCGTGCGGCACGGGCCTCGCGTTTGGCGCTGCCGATTCTGCCTTGCGGCGATACCAGTCGGTACAGGAACAGTGTGCCGATACCGGCGATCGTCGCCCATACGATCAAGCGCACGGTGGCCGGCAGAAACGGCTGCATCCCGCCATCGATGGCGCCGAAGATCGGATCAGGCAGATTCAGTAAACCCATGTGTCCTCCTGACACGAGCCCGTCCTCGGCGCGTTGTCCGGCGCCGAAGAGAGTGGTGGCGTTTCATGGCGAGGGGTTGCTCGCGTCGCGATCGATGATCGGGACGAGCCGGGACGTCCCCGGCCCGTCACCCCGAATTCACGAGCGCTGGTCGGTTTGCGGCGTCTCGCGCTGCGCGTGTTCGACGCGGGTAGTGGACGGCGGCGACTCGGGATCCTGAGCGGTGCGGGCCTGGGCCGTGGATGAATCGCCCGCCGCGGCCGCGGCGGCTTCGGCCTTGCGGCGGCGGCGCATGCGACGGATCGGCCACATGATGACGAAGAACAGCGCCATGCCGACGGCGGCGATGATGCCCCACAGGGCCGTGAGAAGGCTCAGGCCGGCGCCCGGGCCGACATAGGCCTCGGCCGTGAGCGGCAGGATGGCGCCGACGGCCAGTACGCCCGTCAGCAGGAACTTGTCGTATCGCTTGGTCAAACGCGTCATGACGATCACCTCCCAGTGGTGTCGAGATCGGCGCGGAAATCCGCGTCGAGGTTTGCAATGGCGATGCGCTGGCCCGATGAGACCACGGGGACGTACTGCTCCTTGTCGCCTCCGCGAGCGGGATTGATGAACTCCCAGGCGATCTCCCCCTGTGGAGTCGTCTCGAACAGCCGGCCGCCATCGGATTCGGTGATCAGCCGGTTGCCGTTGGGCAGCGTCTGCGCGGCACCGCGCAGGCCGCTGTCGAAGGGATGTTCATCATTGCCGCTATAGCTTGCGACAATCGCATCGTCGTTCGGGTTCACTTCCAGGATGCGGGTACGGTTGCCCCGCTCGAAATTGCCCAGGTTGTCGAACAGCGTGAAGTGGCCGTTGGGCTGGACACGGGCCGAATGCTGGCCCAGCCATGGGCCCTGCATGGCCCAGGTCATCTCCCCCGAGTCCGGATCGACCAGCGCCACCGCCCCGGGGTGCCGGAACGACAGCATGATCTGGCCGCTGCGGCCGTCTGCCGGCGCGAAATTGCGGGTCAGTTCGTCGTCCAGATACTGAACGCTGTTGGTGTGGAGCGGATCTTCCGTGGCGAAGCTCGGCACCGAGTAGAAGAGGCCGGCGAAAGGGGAGTCGATGAAGGCGTCGCCCAGCGACACCTTGCTGATCTCCTCGCCCGTCTCCCCATCCAGCCTGACCAGGTAATCGTCGAGCCACGGGTAGGAGAGCGCCTGGAACTCGGGCACCTCGCGTTGGGTGAACTCGTGGGTCAGCGTGATCACATCGCCGTCCGGGGTGATATCCAGGTCATGATGCGTACTGGCGTGATACTTCCAGATGACCCGTGAATCGGGATCGAGTTTGACGATGCCGTATCCCCACGGGGTGTCGTTGTCGGCGATGTACATGGCGACCAGATCGCCATTGGGCAGGAGTTTGGCCTTGCGCCAGTACATGCGCTCGTCGGGGCGGGGATCGCGGCCGGTCGGGCTGGTTTCCCAGACATCGCTGTAGGGCAGTTCCCAGCGGTGAACGATCTCTCCGTGCATGTCGACCAGGTTGGCGTAGGTGCCGTCCCCCGAGGTGTAGAGGGTCAGGCCCTCGTAGGCCCTGGCCGGATCCTCGATGGTGGTGCCCCTGTCGTCCCGACGGGCGTCGCGCCACAGGTCGGTATCGGTATAGAGATCGTTGTCGGACTGCTGCGCGATGACGGCAACCGCCGCCTTGTGGGCATCTTCGAGATAGGTATAGGGGAACGATTTCGTCAGAATGACGAAGGCGCCCCCGATGAAAGCCATGAAGGCAATCGCCACGCAGAAGATGGCGAAGCCGGCACGATCCGCATTGTGCATGTCGCCGTTCCTGAAGTTGCTGAATCAGCCCCTTCAATCACCCCGGAGCCTCCCGACGTTTCGCCGGTGAGCCATCCCCGCCGACGCTTCCTGCGCCGGTCGTTATCGTCAATCGAGCTTAAGGGGCCCGGGTCGAAAATGAATGAGGTTTTTTGTCAGCGGGTTTACCGATATTGGAGCGTTTGGTAACCGGCGGTGAGTCGGGTAACCCGCGGGCTCGTCTCCCGGCCGGCCTGGAAGGCGAGGGTGCGCCGCACTGCTCGGATTTTCCTGGCGTTCGGTGACTGGGTCGATATCATCGTCGGCTTCGTCCGTCGGCAGCGTTCGATGGATACCGTTCACGTTTCGAAAAGAGGCGATGCATGAATGCTGTGGTGCTGGCCATTCTGATCATGGTCACGTTGAGTCTGGCGCGGGTATCGGTCGTTTTCGCGCTGATCGTTGCCGCCATCGCGGGCGGGCTTTATGCGGGCATGCCGCTCGATGCCATTCTGGAGGCCTTCAACGGCGGCCTGGGTAACGGGGCGACGGTGGCGATCTCCTATGCGGTGCTGGGAGCTTTCGCGGTAGCGCTTTCGCGCTCGGGTATCACCCAGGGACTGGCGCGACGCGCCGTCCAGCGATTCCATCTCGAGGGTGCCGGCGCTCGCCCGCGTCGCGTGGTACTGGCGCTTTTGGGTTGCCTGCTGCTGGCGGCGATCAGCTCGCAGAACCTGATCCCGGTGCATATCGCCTTCATCCCGATCCTGGTGCCGCCGCTGCTGACGCTGATGAACCGGCTCGAGCTCGATCGTCGCGCCGTGGCCTGCGTGATCACCTTCGGCATCACCGCCCCTTACATGCTGCTGCCGGTGGGGTTCGGGGCCATCTTTCTCAACGACATTCTGCTCAACAACCTCAACAGCAGCGGCGCCCAGCTCGGCCTTCAGGTCGAGGCGGCCCAGGTGCCGCTGGCCATGGCCATGCCGATCGGCGGCATGGCGCTGGGGCTGCTGGTGGCGGTGTTTTTCAGCTATCGCCGTCGGCGACATTACGACGACCGGGCGTTGGTGGGGCAGCAGGACGACGAGCAGCCCGCGACAAAGCTCGATGAAGACGCCGGCCTCCGTGGCTGGCAGAAGATCGTGCTGGCGGCATCACTGGTCGGCACTGTGGTCGTTCAGCTGTTGACGGATTCGATGGTGCTGGGCGGACTGTTCGGCTTTGCGCTGCTGTCGGTCAGCGGGGTGTTTCGCTGGCGTGCGCAGGACGACGTCTTTACCGAAGGCATGCGGATGATGGCGCAGGTCGGCTTCATCATGATCGCGGCCGCCGGATTCGCCGGGGTGATGCAGGCGACCGGCTCGGTGGAGAGCCTGGTGACGAGTTCGGCGGCGATGATCGGCGACCACAAGGGGCTGGCCGCACTGATCATGCTGTTGGTCGGCCTGTTCATCACCATGGGCATCGGTTCATCGTTCTCGACCATTCCGATCATCGCCTCGCTCTACGTGCCGCTGGCGCTGAGCTTCGGCTTCTCGCCGTTGGCCACCACCGCGCTGGTGGGAACGGCGGCCGCGCTGGGGGACGCCGGCTCGCCGGCCTCGGATTCCACGCTGGGCCCCACCGCCGGGCTCAATGCCGACGGCCAGCACGACCATATCTGGGACAGCGTGGTACCGACCTTTCTGCACTACAACGTGCCGCTGCTGGTGTTCGGCTGGATCGCCGCGATGGTGCTTTGAGCCACGAGCCACGAGCCACGAGCTACGGGCTACGGGCTAAGAGCGCCGGCTGGCGTAATCGGCGATGGCGCCCGGTGTCGTCCACCACACGCCCTGGGCCTCGCGGTAGTCGGCCAGCTCGGCGAGCACCTCGCGCAACTGGCGCAGCCGAAAGGGTTGCCCCACCAGCCAGGGGTGCAGCGAGATACCCATCACCAGCGGCTGGTGGCGGGACTGCTCGCGGAGCTCGTGGAACTGATCGCGGATCATCGTCGCGAACTCACTCATCGAGACGCGGTGCGAGGAAATGGTGGGAATATCGTTGAGCTCCTGCGGATAGGGGATCGACCACAGGTCGCCGTGAGTCGTCTGCATGGCGATCGGACGATCGTCGTGGGCCCAGTTGAGGGAGTAGCCGAATCCGGCTTCGCGCAGCAGGTCGGGCGTCGATTCGCTCTCCGAAATCCACGGCGACAGCCAGCCCTCGGGCGCCTGGCCGTAGCGCTCGGCCAGGCGCGTTCGGCAACGGCGGATCAGCTCGCGCTCTTCGTCGATGCCGAGCTGGCCCTGCCGCTCCGCATTGGTGTGGCCGTGGGCGATGATCTCGTCGCCCCGTTCGGCGAAGGCGTCCAGCAGCGCCGGGCAGTGATCGAGAATCGCGGTATTGGCGATCACACCCACCGGCAGGTTCAACGCTTCGAAGAGTTCGAGACAGCGCCAGGCGCCGACCCGGTTGCCGTATTCGCGCCAGGCGTAATTGAGTACGTCCGGCTCGCCCGCCGGCGCTGGCGGTGCGATCCCCACGCCTCGCCCCTCGCCGAAGGCGTAATGCTCCAGGTTGAGTCCGACGTAGACCGCCAGACCGGTGTCGCCGGGCCAGCGCCAGTCGTCCCGATCGGTGATCGGGCGGTAATCGAAGCGCTGGTGGTGGCGCAGTGGGTGTCGAGTCATCCTTGTCTCTCCGGTGGGTCGAGTGAGACCACTAGCGTAGACGCGAACGGGAACCGATGAAGCAATCACACGTCAGGGGCTGCTAAGCTAGAGTCACCTTCATGACTCGTTTAGGAAAGATGCATGAGCAAGAGCACGGACAAGAGCCCCAAGAAAACCACCAAAGGCGGCCGAGGCAGCGCCAAGCCGCTCGACGCGGATGCGATGACGTTTCTGGAGCGCTATCTCAACAACGCCTCGCCCACCGGCTACGAGTGGGAGGGGCAGAAATTGTGGATGGAGTATCTGCGTCCCTACGTGGATGAGTTCATCACCGACACCTACGGCACCGCCGTGGGTGTGATCAACCCGGACGCCGAGTACAAGGTGGTGATCGAAGGCCACGCCGACGAGATCTCCTGGTACGTCAACTACATCACCGACAACGGCCTGATCTACGTCATCCGCAACGGCGGCAGCGATCACCAGATTGCCCCTTCCAAGCGGGTCAACATCCACACCGACAACGGTATCGTCCAGGGCGTGTTCGGCTGGCCGGCGATCCATACCCGCCGCCAGGGGCCGAAGGAGAAGCCGCCGGAGCTCGACAACATCTTCATCGACGTCGGCTGCAGCACCAAGGACGAGGTCGAGGCGCTGGGCGTGCATGTCGGCTGCGTGATCACCTACCCGGACGAGTTCTTCGTGCTCAACGGCGACAAGCTGGTCTGTCGGGCCATCGACAACCGCATCGGCGGCTTCATGATCGCGGAAGTGGCGCGGCTGCTGAAGGCACGCAAGCAGAAGCTCGACTTCGGCCTCTACATCGTCAACGCGGTGCAGGAAGAAGTGGGCCTGCGCGGCGCGGAGATGATCGCCGAGCGCCTGAACCCCAACGTCGCCATCGTTACCGATGTCAGCCACGACACCTCGACGCCGATGATCGAGCCCAAGCGCGAAGGCGCCAACAAGATCGGCGACGGCCC
>NZ_CALFQK010000174.1:0-23002 GCF_937921195.1 uncultured Salinicola sp. | reverse complement strand
GAGCCGGTGGCGTGGGACGAGGCGCTCGATCTGATCGCCGCCGAGCTCAAGGCGCTGCCGACCCCGGACGACGGCATCTTCTACACCTCCGGCAAGGCGTGCAACGAATCCGCTTACGTGTTCCAGCTGCTGGCGCGTCTGTCGGGTACCAACAACCTGCCGGACTGCTCCAACATGTGCCACGAAGCCAGCGGCGTGGCGCTCAACGCCGCGCTGGGCACCGGCAAGGGCAGCGTGCGGCTGGAAGATTTCGAGAAGGCGGAGGCGATCTTCGTCTTCGGACAGAACCCGGGCACCAACCATCCGCGCATGCTCGGCGTGCTGCGGGAGGCGGCGGAGCGTGGGGCGACCATCGTCACCTTCAACACCCTGAAAGAGCGCGGGCTCGAGAAATTCGCCGATCCGCAGAAGCCGCTGGAGATGCTGCACAACGGCAGCCACCGCATCAGCAGCCACTACTTCCGGCCCAAGCTGGGCGGCGACATGGCGGTGGTGCGGGGCATGGCCAAGGCGCTGTTCGCCCGCGACGCCGCCGGGGAAGCCGTGCTCGACCACCAGTTCATGGCCCAGCACACCGCGCACCTGGAAGCCTATCGCGCTCGCGTCGAGGCGACCGAGTGGGCGACGCTGGAAGCCCAGTCCGGTCTGACCCGGGAGGAGATGGAGCAGGCCGCCGAGCTCTATGCGCGCTCCAACGCCACCATCGCCTGCTGGGCGATGGGGATCACCCAGCACGTCCACTCGGTGCCGACGGTGCGCGAGATCGTCAACCTGCTGATGCTGCGCGGCAACCTGGGCAAGCCCGGCGCCGGCACCTCGCCGGTTCGTGGCCACTCCAACGTTCAGGGCGACCGCACCATGGGCATCTACGAGAAGCCCTCGGATGCGCTGCTGGATGCGCTCGAAGCGCAGTACGCGCGGCCGATGCCACGCGAACACGGGGTCGATTCCGTCGCCGCGGTCGAGGCGATGCGCGACCAGCCGGGCAAGGTCTTCCTCGGTCTGGGGGGCAACTTCACCCGCGCGATCTCCGATAGCGTCGTCACCGAACAGGCGATGGCCAACTGCCGATTGACGGCGTTCATCAGCACCAAGCTCAACCGCAGCCACCTGGTGACCGGCGAGAAGGCGCTGATCCTGCCATGCATTGGCCGCAGCGAGATCGACCGCAACGCGGCCGGGAAGTCCCAGCTGATCACGGTGGAGGACTCGATGAGCATGGTCCACGGCTCCGCCGGCATCAACAAGCCGGCGGACAGCGCGCTGCGTTCCGAGATCGCCATCCTGACCGGCATCGCCGAGCGGCTGTTCGCCAGCGATGGGATCGGCGATCAAGATCGCGGCAGCGAGGCGGTCGACTGGGCCGCGATGCGCGAGGATTACGACGTCATTCGCGAGCATATCGCCGCGGTGATTCCTGGGTTCCACGACTTCAACGCCCGCGTTCGGGTGCCGCGCGGCTTCTGGCTCGCCAATCCGGTTGTCCGGCTTGAATTCGGCACCGCGACCGGCAAGGCCGAGTTTTCCGACGATCCGCTGCCGAGCGAGGTGATGCACCAGCAGCTGGCCTCGCGCGAAGGCTGGCTGACGCTGCAGACGATGCGCTCCCACGACCAGTACAACACCACCGTCTACGGCTACGACGACCGCTATCGCGGCATCGAGGGTGGCCGACAGGTGATCTTCCTCAACCGTGACGACATCGCGCGCCTCGGCTTCGAGGCGGGGCAGTGGGTCGATCTGGTGGGCGAGTCCGGCGATGGTGTCGTCCGCCGTGTCGACGGTTTCAAGATCGTCGCCTACGACACCCCGCAGGGCTGTGCCGCCGCCTACTATCCGGAGACCAACCCGCTGATTCCGCTCGCCCACAAGGGCGACTTCAGCCACACCCCGGCCTCCAAGTCGATCGCCGTCAGGCTCGAGGCGAGCGCGCGGCTTGCCTGATCCGCTCGACCCGGAGACCCTGCAGCGCCGGCTGGTGGCGCTGCAGGCGGAACATCCCGAACTCGACCCGCTGGCGGTGCTGGTGCTGCTGGCGGTTCGCCAGTCCGACGCGGCGAGGGAAAGCGGCGTCTCCACGGCGCTGATGTCCCGTCGCCTGGGAATCGAACACGCTCTGATTCGTCGCGCGGCGGCCGAGCTCGAAGCTGGCGGCTGGGTCACGGCCACGCCGGCCGGTGGCGCCAGTCCTGCCCTGCGGTTGATTTTGCCCGCCACTTGCTGACTCAATGCCGGTATCGACGACTGTCACGATAACCGCCAAGAGGGAGCGAGATGCCAGACGATCAACTGAAGGGAAGGGTCGCCATCGTCACCGGCGGCGGGGTGGGGATCGGTTTCGCCATCGCCCAGGCGCTGGCTGCTGCCGGGGCACGAGTAGTGATTACCTATCGCTCCCACGAACCCGATGCCGAGGTGCTGGCAGCGCTGACCGCGAGCGGCGGCGACACGGCGCTGGCCCGGTCGCTGGACGTGACCGATGAGTCGGCCGTCGAGGGCTTCGCGAGCTGGCTGCAAGCCGAGATCGGCGCGATCGATATCCTGATCAACAACGCCGGCGGTCTGGTCCAGCGTTCGACGATCGAAGAGATGCCGTTGTCGCTGTGGCGTCAGGTGCAGGCGCTCAACGTGGATTCGGTCTTCCTGGTCACCCACCACCTGCTACCGCTGTTTCGCGATGGTGGACGCATCGTGACCGTCTCCTCGCTGGCCGGACGCAACGGCGGCCATCCCGGTGCGACGGCCTACGCCACCGCCAAGGCGGCGCTGTTCGGCTTCACCCGGGGGCTGGCCAAGGAAGTGGCCGGTCGCGGCATCACCGTCAATGCGCTGGCGCCGGGCTTCATCGAGGCGACGCCGTTTCACGCGACCTTCACCACCGACGAATCCAAGCGCGCCACCATCGAGACGATTCCCGCCGGGCGGGCCGGACTGCCCGAGGACGTCGCTTCGGCGGCGCTGTGGCTGGCCAGCGACGGTGCCGCATTCGTCTCCGGCACCATCGTCGACATCAACGGCGCACAGTACTTTGGTTGACGGTACTTTGGTTGACGGCACTTTGGCTGACGTTACTCTGGCTAGCCGAGCTCGCTGAGAAAATCGTCGAGGCAGGCGGCCAGCGCGTCGGGCCGTTCGAGCATCGGCGTATGGCCGGCATCGAGCGTCTTGAGCCTCGCATCGGCGATACCTGAAGCCAGTGCCCTGGCGTGTCGAAGAGAGCGTGCCGGATCCTGTTGGCCATGGACGATGAGCGTCGGACAGCGGATCTCGCCTAACCGCGGGGTGAGATCGAGGCCGCGCAGGCTGGTCATGGCGCGATGGGCGCGCTCGGGGCCGGTGGCGAGGGTGTAGCGACGCAGTGCATCGCCGTGGCGATCCAGCGCTTCCCGTCCGACGCAGCGCAACAGGAAGGCGTCGATGAAGGCCTCTCCCCACTGCGCCAGCAGGCGCTGCGGCAGATCGGGATCGCCGTGATCGACGGCGCTGGCCCCGGTATCGACCAGCACCAGCCCGTCGAGGCGGGCGCCCAGCGCCGCCGCGACCTGCAACGCAACGACCCCGCCGGCCGAGCGGCCTACCAGAACCCGATGACCCGGACCCCGATGGCCCAGCTCCCGCGCCGGCCAGCGGGTGACGATCTCGTCGGCGGCGATCTCCAGGTCGCCTGCGCCCGGCCCGGCCAGCCAGTCGAGCGGCTGCCACGCCCAGTCCGCCGCGAGCGCTACCGGGGCGAAGATCGTCGGCGGCAGCAGGGTGCCGGGCAGTGCCATCAATCGACCTGGCACGCCGGCGACGCGATCAGCCACCGATGGCGCCGATCAGCCAGGCGAAGGCAAGCAGGATGATGCCGATGCCCCAGGCCCACAGGAAGGTGAACTTGAGATGCTCGCGCAGCTCGACGCCGGCCAGGCCGATGGCCAGATAGACGCTGGGCACCACCGGGCTGATGCTGAAGCCGGTGTTTTCGCCGATCAGCATCGCTCGGGCAACCGCATCCACGGGGACGCCGGCGGCGGTGGCGATGTCGCGCACGATCGGCATCAGCGCGAAATAGTAGGCGTCCGGCGAGAACAGCATGCCCAGCGGCACGCCGAAGAAGCCCACGATCAGGTGCAGTACGCTCGCCGAACCCGCGGGCAGCAGCTCGATCAGCGCACCGGCCATGCCTTCCGACATGCCCGCCCCGGCCAGGATGCCGAGCAGGATGCCGGCCGCCAGCATCACCAGCGCCATCTGCAGTGCATCGTTGGCATGCCGGGCCAGCTCCTTGCCCTGGGCTTCCGGACGCGGGTAGTTGAGCAGCAGGGCGATGCCGAGACCGACCATGAAGCTGGCATAGAGCGGGAAGGCGCCGGTGAACAGGATCAGCAGAATGATCAGCGTCAGCGCCACGTTGGCCCAGTAGCGCCAGTCGCTGATCGGCAGCGCCGTTTCCCGCGGCGGCAACAGGTAGGCGCTCATGTCGCCGCCATTGCCAGCCTGACCGTGGCCGTTGGCTCGATTGTGGCGCTGCGCCTTGATGCCGAAGTAGCTCGCCAGCCCCAGCAGCAGCACGATCCCCAGCGCCTGTAACGGTATCAGCGGCAGCCACAGTTCGGAGGCGTCCACGCCGGCGGTGGCCGCGGCGCGGGCCGTCGGGCCGCCCCACGGCACCATGTTGATCACGCCGGCACTCAGCCCGACCAGGCAGAGCAGGATCAGCGGGCTCATGTTGAGGCGCTGGTAGAGCGGCAGGAAGGCCGGGATCGTGAGCAGGAAGGTGGCCGCGCCGACGCCGTCGAGATGGGCGATGGCGGCCACCAGCACGGTGACGATGGCGACTCGGAGCGGCTCGCCCCGGGTGCGCTCGATCAGGAAGTTGACCAGCGGGTCGAACATGCCGCGCTCGCGCATGATCCCGAAGTAGAGAATGGCGAAGATGAACAGCGTCGCGGTCGGGGCGACGGCGGTGAGGCCATCCTTGATGAAGCCGCCGGTCTCGGCGGGAGTGAACCCCGCCAGCAGGCTGGCGGCGACCGGGACCAGGGCGAACGCCACCACCGGGGTCAGTCGTTTGAGCAGTATCAGTGCGATGATGCCCAGCATCATCACGAATCCGAGCGTTGTTATCATGATGGCTCCGTGAGTTGGCGTAGATTGGGGCGCTTGGGCGCCTCTTGGATGAAAACGGTGCGCATGGCACCGCCGTTCAGCGTCCGGTGATCGTCACGACGCGCCGATACCGGTCGCGCTCAGTCGTCGGGCGCTGGCAGACGCATGCCCAGCAGCAGGTAGCTCAGGCTCTTGCCGTGGCGGTCGAGGGTTGCGCTCTGGTTGACCCCACCCTCCAGCGCGCCCTCGATGACGAAGTTGACGCCGTCGAGCTGGGGCAGGCAGTGACGCGTGACCTTGTGCGGATGGCGGTGGCCGAAGCGCGTCGCCACCGTCTCGGCGGAGAGATATTGCTCCAGCCAGGCGTAGTGACGGCGCTCGAAGGCGAACACGGCCACGTTCAGCGTGTTGCCCTTGTCGCCGGCGCGGGCGTGGGCGAAGTCGGCGAGCAGGACGTCCGGTTTCATCGTCGATACCTCATTGCCAGGCCAAGAACGGTGTCACCCGGTCGCGCGCGATCAGGAAAGATTGGGTGCGCAGCGATTCGCCGAGCTGTCGGCGGACGCCGCCACCGCCGGCCGGCCCGTTGAGGTAGAGCGCCTCGAGCTCCTGCAGCGCCTGCTCGACGGCCTCGCGGTCGCGATCGACGATGCCCAGGCGCAGGCGGACGTCCTCGACGGCGGGGGTATCCTGCAGACGATCCGCCAGCCACTCGCCACCGCCATCGTTGAACAGGCTGGCGACGCCGATCAGGTCGAAATGGGGCTGCAGGTGCGGCAGCCGGTCGTCCAGCCGCTGACGCAGAATGTCCATGGCCAGCCGGGCTCGCTCCACCGCGCCGGGGCCGGCGTAGGAGATTCCCGCCTCGCCGAACCACAGCCCGCGCAGCCCCAGATTGCCCTTCAGCGTCGCCGGGGCCGGATGACCCTGGATGCCGTGTACCGCGACCCGATCCGGACCCAGCGTCTCCAGGCTTGCCCGGGAGAGATCGAGGGTGACGTCCGGGGTCAGGTAGGCCGAAGGATCGTGGACCTCGTAGAGCAGTTGCTCCTTGACCGTCTGCTCGGTGACGCAGCCGCCGCTGCCCGGCGTCTTGGTGATGACCAGGCTGGCGTCGCTGCCGACTTCGGCGATCGGGCAGCCGAGATGGGCGGGGTCGGGAATGGCCTTGCGTCCCGCGTCGGCGAAATAGCCGCCGGTAACCTGGGTGCCGCACTCCAGCAGATGGCCGGCGGCCGTGGCCACCGCCAGGCGTTGCCAGTCGTCGGCGGCCCAGCCATGGGCGTGACGCAGCGCGCCGACCACCATCGATGGGTCCGCCAGCCGGCCGCCGATGACGATGTCGGCGCCCCCATCCAAGGCGTCGGCGACCGCATCCGCACCGATATAGACGTTGCAGGAGACGATCTCGTCGCGTGGCGCGTCGGCGGGGAGCCAATCGGCCGTCGCGGCCTCGTCGTCGAGCGTGTCACCCAGGTCATCCCCCAGCACGCAGGCGATTCTCGCCTCGAGCCCCTGTGATTCGAGCTCTCGCCGCAGGCGTCGCGCCGCCGCCACGGGGTTGGCGGCGCCGCCGTTGGTGATGATCGGGATGCCGTGCGTCAGGCAGGACGCGAGGATCGGCTCGAGAAACGCGAACAGATGTGTGGCGTAGCCGAGATCGGGATCGTCCAGCCGCCGCAGCTGGGCCTCGGCCAGGGTGCGCTCGGCCAGCAGCTCGAAGAACAGATAGCGCGGGCCGTCGCGTTCGGCGAGCGCCGCCACCAGCGCGATCGCCGCGTCGGGTCGGTCGCCGGCAAAACCGGCCCCGCAGCCGATATGCGCCAGTCGTGTAGAGGGAGAGGACATGTTGGATCCGTCGATTCATCGATGGAGAGACAATGGCGCAGCGCGACAACATCAGGCAAAGCCATATATCTTATGAATTGATAAAAGATTTCTATTTGGAGCCAGGATGTTTCATCAGCGGCAGCTGCAGGCATTCGTGCGAACCGCCGAGTTGGCCAGCTTCACGCGGGCGGCGAAGGAAATTCACCTGTCGCAGCCCGCGCTGAGCTACCTGATACGAAAGTTGGAAGGGGAATTGGGCATTGCGCTGTTCGCGCGCAATACCCGCACCGTGGTCCTGACGGAGGGCGGCGCGCTGTTCCTGGGCCACGCCCGGCGTATCCTCGCCGATATGTCGCTGGCGCTGGACGATACTCGCAACGTGCGCGAACTCGAGCAGGGCAAGTTCACGGTGGCCGGGCTGCCTTCGGTGGCCTCGTCCCTGCTGCCGAGGACCATTGCGGCCTTTCGCAAGCGTCATCCCAAGGTGACCGTCGTCCTGCGCGACGGCTTGGCCGACCAGGTTCACCAGTGGGTGAGTCGGGGGGAGGTCGACATGGGGCTGGGTTCGCCGCTGCAGCGGGATCGGGAGCTCGATTTTCAGCCGCTGTTTCACGACGATCTGCTGCTGATCACGCCGCCGCGGGTGGTGAGGCGCAGCGAGTCGCCCTGGTACGGGCTCGACCAGATGCCGTACATCGCCATGACCCCGGGCTCGAGTGCCAGGCACTACGCGGATCTGGCGATGGAGCACGCCGGCAGGCAGGTCGCGCCCACCTGGGAGGTGAGCTTCATGAGTTCGGCGATCGCGATGGTGAGAGCGAAGCTGGGATACGCGCTGCTGCCGGCCTCCAGCGTCGATGTCTTCAATCTCGACGATATCACCCGGCTGCCCGTCAACATGCGCGAGCCACGGGAGATCGGCATTCTCCGGCGCAAGCCGCTGCACGCCTCGCCGGCACTGGAGGCGTTCCTTCGCCAGTTGCGCAAGCAGACCCCGTCCACCGATGACCCTGCCACCGATGAGAACGGGAGCGCTTCCCCGGCCTAGCCCCCGAACGCGTAGCGCCGCTCCAGCCGCTCGAACAGCAGGTCGGTGACGATCGCCAGCAAACCGACCAGCAGCGCGCCCTGGATCACGTAGGCCAGGTTGTTGCCGACCAGGCCGGCGATCAGTGGCGTGCCCAGGCTCTTGGCGCCGACGGTGGAACCGATGGTGGCGGTGCCGATGTTGATGATCACCGAGACGCGAATGCCGGCGATGATCACCCGCATCGCCAGCGGCAGCTCGACGCGGCGCAGGATCTGCCAGCGACTCATGCCGTTGCCGCGGGCCGCCTCCAGCGTGGTCTGCGGTACCGTGCCGAGGCCGGCGATGGTGTTCTGGATCACCGGCAGCAGGCCGTAGAGCGACAGCGCGATGATGGTCGGGGTGAAGCCGAAGCCGGCCAGCGGCACGGCGATGGCGAGCACCGCGGCGGGGGGGAAGGTCTGGCCGATGGCGGCCAGCGACGACACCATCGGTTCGAACTCGCGCCCCACCGGGCGGGTCACGAACAGGCCGGCGGCGATACCGATCGTCACCGAGATCAGCGACGACACCAGCACCAGCCCGATATGCGCCAGCATCAGGTTGAGGAAGCTGTCGCGGGCGTAGAGTGGGTTGCCGAGATCGGGAAACAGGGCGCGAAACAGCGGCTCGAGCTGGGCCATTCCCAGCGTCAATGCGATCAGCAGCGCAATCAGGATCAGCAGCACGCCATTGCCGGCGGAGGCTGCACGCAACTGTCGGGCGCTTCGAGCTGCGCCGCTCATGAGGCCGGCTCTCCGGCGTGCAGCCCGCCGTCCGACTCGATTCCCATGATGCCCTGCATGCCCACCTCGCCGATCAGCTTGCCGGTCTCATCGACGACCGGCAGTACCATGACGCGATACCAGACCATCCGCGAGAGCGCCTCCTTCATGCTCATCTCCGGCGTGGCGATCCACTCCGCCCTGACGTCGGTGTGCCGATGCTGGTCGTCCAGCCGGGCGCCCTCAAGGACGATCGGCCGGCCGGCATCGTCGAGTCGCCAGCAGTGATCGAGGCCGGGCAGCGTGGCGTGATGCGCCAGGCTCGGTGGGCGCTGGTACTGATGGACCCAGCGCCGCGAGAGCAGCTTGAGACCCAGATCCGCCTGGCCGAAGAACTCGCGAACGAAGTCGTCCGCGGGTTTCACCATCATCTCGATGGGGCGATCGTACTGGACCAGCCTGCCGCCGTTGAGCAGCGCGATACGGGTCGCCAGCTGCAGCGCCTCGTCCATGTCGTGGGTGACGAATACGATGGTCTTGCCGGTCTGCCGGTGAACCCGGCGCATTTCCGCCTGGAGCGCCTCGCGGGTGATCGGGTCGACCGCGCCGAACGGTTCATCCATCAGCAGCACTTCCGGATCGGCGGCGAGCGCGCGGGCCACGCCGACCCGCTGCGCCTGGCCGCCGGAGAGCTGGTGCGGATACTTGTGACGGAACTCGGCCGGGTCGAGATGGAACATCGCCATCAGCTCGTCGACCCGATCGTCGATACGGGACTTCGGCCATTTCAACAGCTGCGGCACGGTGGCGATGTTCCGGGCCACGCTCCAGTGGGGGAACAGCCCGGTCGACTGGATGGCGTAGCCGATCCGCCGCCTGAGCTGCTCGGCCGGCAGCTCGGTCACGTCGTCGCCGTTGAGAATGATGCGGCCACCGCTCAGCGGCACCAGGCGGTTGATCATCTTCAGGGTGGTCGACTTGCCACAGCCGGAAGGGCCGATCAGCACGCCGAACTCACCGGTCTCCAGCGTCATCGAGACGTCCTCGACGACGTTCTTGCCCGCGTAGGTCTTGGTCAGCCCTTGCAATTCAATCATGGGTCTTTCCTGATCGGTGCCTGAAACGGCGTCAGCGAGTGCCGGATGGGCGACTCAGGCTGACCAGAATCTGCAGCGCAAAGTCGGCGATGACCGCCAGCACGATGGTCGGGATGGCACCCAGCAGCACCAGATCTATGGCGTACTGGCCCAGCCCCTGGAAGATGAAGGCACCGAAGCCGCCGGCGCCGATCAGCGCGGCGACCACCACCAGCCCGATCGCCTGGACGGTGACGATGCGCAGCCCCGACAGGATCACCGGTAGCGCCAGCGGGATCTCCACCCGCCACAGAATCTGGCGCGGTGTCATGCCCATGCCGCGGGCCGCCTCCAGCGCACCGGTCGAGACGCCGGCGAGGCCGGAGTAGGTGTTGCGCACGATCGGCAGCAGCGAGTAGAGCACCAGGGCGATGATCGCCGGCGCCACGCCGATGCCGCTCACACCCAGCTCGCCCAGCCACGGCACGGCCCGGCCGAGCGCCGAGAGCGGCGCGATGAGCAGCCCGAACACGGCGATCGACGGCAGTGTCTGGAACACGTTGAGCACGCTGAACAGGCCGTTGCGCAGGCGGGCCCGACGATTGGCCAGCAGGCCCAGCGGCAGCCCGATCAGCAGGGCGGGCAGCAGCGCACCGGCGACCAGCAGCAGGTGTCGCACCAACTGGTCGATGAAGTTATCCCGCTGATTGGCGAATTCGCGCATGATCGACAGCGGCGAGAGCAGCTCGCCGGAGAAGCAGACGCCGATCACCGCCAGCGCCGCGACGCCGTAGAGGGCACGGCCCGCCGGGCCGAGACGCAGCCGTTGCAAGGCATCGATGGCGATCAGTGCGCTGACGAACAGCAGGATCCAGAAGGTCGCGCCCTGTGAGACACGAGCGGCCGGCGAGGCCTCGTCCAGGGCGCGGTGGGCGTAGGCCCCGAGTGCCTGGAGATCGAGCGCCAGCAGCGGCAGGGTGGCGCCCAGCGACAGCCACAGCGCGATGCGTCGCGGTAGCGGCCCGGCCAGCGCCGCGACCAGCAGCAGGATGCCGATCAGCGCGAGGGCCGCGAGCTGCCAGCCGGCCAGCGCCTGCCACAGCATGACCGGCTGGCCCGACACCAGCCGATTGGGCGACAGGCTGGCAAAGGGCAGCAGCGCGACGCTGGCGACGGCGGCGACCAGCAGCGTCGCCAACACCCGGTTGCCGATCAGTCGACGTCCTTCGGGCGGAGTCACGATCGAACTCAGTCCAGCAGGCCTTGCTCGGTCAGATAGTCATGGGCGACCTGGTCCGCCGGCAGTCCGTCGACCTGGATCTTGCCGTTCAGCGTCTGCAGCGTCTCGCGATCAAGGGATTCGAACACCGGCTTCAGCAGCTCCTCGATCTGCGGATAGGCCTCGAGCACCGACTGACGCACCACCGGGGCCGGCTCGTAGACCATCTGCACGCCCTGGGGATCGTCCATCACCTTGAGCCCTGCGGCGGCGATGGCGCCGTCGGTGCCGTAGACCATGGCGGCGTTGGTGCCGCTGGTGCCCTCGGCAGCGGCACGGATTGTGGCGGCGGTGTTGCCGCCCGAGAGCACCAGCAACTGGTCTTCGCCAAGGGTGAAGTCGTAGGCGCGCTGGAAGCTGGGCAGCGCCGCATCGCTCTCGACGAATTCGGCCGAAGCGGCCAGCTTGATCTCGCCGCCGTCACTGACCCACTGGCCGAAGTCGGCCATGCTGGAGAGGTCGTTGTCATCGGCCACGTCCTGGCGTACGGCGATGGCCCAGGTGTTGTTGGCCGGTGCCGGCGTCAGCCACGCCAGCTGATGCGCCTCGCTGTCGGCAGCCTTGATCTTGTCGTATCCCGCCTGCTCGTCCTTCCAGGCCGGGTCGTCGGTAGTGTCGGTGAAGAACGCGCCGTTGCCGGTGTATTCGGGGTAGAGATCGATATCGCCCGCCACCAGCGCCTGACGCACGATGTTGGTGGGGCCGAGCTGCAGCCGGCTATCGACCGGCAGGTCGGCGTTCTCCAGCACGTCGACGATCATGTTGCCGAGCAGGGAGCCCTCGGTGTCGATCTTGGAGGCGACGCGAATCGGCTGCTGGTCGTCCTGCGCTACGGCCTGACCCATGCCGAGGCTGGCGGTGATCGCCGCGGCGGCGACGGAAGTGATGATTCGAACGGAGAGCGACGGGCGCATGGCGGCGTTCCTTTGCGATCGGTGAGCTTGAAGACTCGGTTGTTGTGAGTCGTCCGTCCGGGACGGCTTGTCGTGGCTGACCTGGGCCAGGGCCGGTCAATGAGAGTTTGAGTCTAGCGGCAGTGCGCCCGGTCGACCACCCGATGCCGAGTTCGGCGTGACCTGCTAGGCTTGGCGAACCCGAAGTGGAACCCAAAGTGGCGTCCGGCTCGGCACGCCTCAACCAACGAAAGCGGTATCTCCAGCAAGGAGCATGTCATGAAAATTTCCGGCGCGGCGCTGATCGTGAGTGGCTTCCTATTGGCGGGCTGCAGCACGGCTCCCAAGCCCGACGATGCGCCTCGGCCTCCCGACGTGAAGCCGGTTCCCGAAGACGCCTGTGGCGCCCAGACGGTGGGTAGCCTGGTCGGGGAGACCCTCACCGACGAGCTTCAGGCGCAGATCGCGGATCGTTCGCGGGCTGCCGACATTCGCGTCATCGAGCCTGGCAAGAGCTACACCATGGACTACCGTGCGCAGCGGCTCGATATCAAGGTCGACGATCAGCGCATGATCACGGACATCTCCTGCGGTTGATCGCGGGAACAGCAAGCTTCGAGGGCCGACCCGTTCGGCCCTTTTCTTTCATGGAGCGGGCCGGTCGAGGAGGTTGTCATGCTACGTACCGAGATCATCACCGAAGGGACGCTGAGCTGTTTTTCACCCGGACTGACATACGAAGACGGTTCGCCGGTCAACGTCGAGGTGTCGGCCGTGGTGTTCGACGGCCATCGTCTGATTCTGGCCAGCGACAAGCCGATTCCGGGCGCGGGGCGCTCGGCCGTCTTTGCCTTCGATCTGGTGGAGGGATTGCCGGATCCGGAGAGTCACCGGTTTCTGACCGCCGATGCCATCCGGCGCGCGGTCAAGTACGAGGACTTCGCCCTCACCGTCGATGGCCGCTACATCCTGGCGACCACCGGGTTCGACCGCATCGACGACGAGAGTCACGATCTCAACGCCTACAATCACCTGCTGATCTGGCCGGTGGGCGAGCCGGACCGGGTGCAGGTCGTGGACCCGGATCCGCGCGACGGCGTCGAGGGTTCGCTGGAGCTGCGTCGTAAGCTCGACGGTGCCATCGGCCTGCCGTACTACAAGATCGAAGGGCTGGCGGCGGTTCCGGCGTCGCCCGACCTGGGCGAACCCTGCGATGGCCTGCTGCTGTTCGGCGTTCGAGAGCAGGGGCGCGCGCACGATGACTTCGACTACGTGGCACGCGTGGTGGGCGTTCACTATCGGATGACGGCCGGCGGCAACCTGGAATTCGTCGACGAACTCCGCGAGCGCTACCGCTTCGATCCCTCGGAGTACGCGGGGGTCCGGCACACCTGTGGCCTGTCGAGCCTCGAATACGATCCCTTCAACGATCGCCTCTACCTGATGGCCAGTTTCGAGGTGGAGGACGAGCACGGCGAGCAGATAGGCGGCTATCTGTGGTCGATGCCCCTGGCCGATCTGAGTCGCGGGAACCCACCCTCGATCGTGGAAAGCGTCCACGGCGAGGCGCTGGAGTTCGAGCACAAGGCGGAGGGGCTGGCGGTGCTCGACGCCGAACGGCTGTTCGTGGCCTACGACAACGATCGCGACATGTCGCTGGGCCGAATCGACGAGCGGGACGAACGGGACGCCTGCGAGGCGCCCTACACGCTGTTGCGAATCGTGCCATGACGGCGGCAACGCTGGCGATCCGGTGTGCGCCGAGGCGCGTTGCCGGAAGCCACGACAGGAAACCGGGACCATGCTGAAGGATTCCCCGCGCGCCTACGGTCGATTGACGCGAACCCTGCACTGGCTGGTCGCGGCGCTGATCGTCACGCAGTTGAGCAGCGTGTTCGTCAACGCCGTTTGGAAGGACAACGCCTTCAGCCAGGCGATCTTCCCGTGGCACACCACCATCGGGGTGGGCGTGCTGATACTGATGACGGCACGTACGTTGTGGGCGCTTTCCCAGCGTCGGCAGCGCCCGCCCCACGCAGGGCGGTTGCAGCGCCTGGCCATCGGCGGTCACATCGTGATGTATGCCCTGCTGATCCTGATGCCGCTGTCGGGTGCCTTGATGACCTGGGGCATGGGTTACGGCGTCCACGTGTTCGGCAAGGCCTGGTTCGAAGGCGCCGATGCGCCCTGGGCCGCCAGCTTCGGCGGCCTGCACGGGACCTTCGCCTGGCTGTTGACGCTCATGATCGTCGGTCACGTCTGCATGGCGCTGTATCACCACTTCCGGCTTCGGGATGGCACGTTGCGCCGGATGCTCGGACCGACGCCCGACTGACTCGCCGGATCAGGCGCCGGACTCGCGATCCGGAGGCGCGTCATGCCGCGTCCGCGACTCGCTGAGTTCGCTCTTCCAGCGTTTGACCGCCATCTGCTCCTTGAGCAGCTCCAGCATGTCGATCAGCACCTGCTGGGTAACCCGATCGGTCTTGTCGTCGACCTGCAGCCAGGCATCGACGCCGCTGCTGACCAGCTCTGCCAGCAGCGAGTGGAAATGCGGCGAGTTCAGGCCATCGATGGCTTCGTGGACGACGCGGCTGGCGATGTCGCTGAGACTGCGCTCGATGCTCTCCGCGACGGCATCGCCCATCGGCAATCGGCGCAGGCGGCGCAGCTCGTCATTCTCCTCCATCGTCCTGGCGACCAGGGCCGCCACGTAGCGATGCACCTGATGGTGGTTTTCGGCGTACCCCTTGCTGATCGTGCGCTCCAGTCGAGTGGCGATTTCATCGACCATTGCCGCCTTGCGGGGCTGGATCACCTCGGTCGAGATGCGCCGGGTCAGATGTTCGCTGTGGCGGATCTCGTCCTGCATCTCGCCGAGCAGGTTGATGGCGACGCGATCGGAGATCTCTTCCATCAGCACGCCGTAATAGGTGCGATAGAAGCGGTAGAGGCGCCAGCGTGTCACGTCGATGAGGCCCAGGCGCTGCAGGCGGATCAACAGCGAGATGACACGCAGGACGCGCAGCAGGCGGAATCCGGCCAGCGGGATGCAACCGAGCACGTCGTACCAGTGCACGAAGGGGTAGAAGAACCAGCGGGCGTAGCGGCGCTGGGCGATGGCGATGGCCCAGCCCAGCAGCACGTCGAGCAGGAAGATGGCGACGAAGCAGAGGTCGATCTCGACGAAATTGGCCCTGATGCTGGTGTCGTAGGCGGCGTGGAGACCCGGCGCCACGGCATGGAAAGCGGCGTTGAGCGGCGGGATCAGGAACAGGCTGTCGAACAGCAGCAGCGTCAGGTTGATCGCCACCAGCACGACGACGGCGAGATCCCAGATCATCAACAGCCGCTCGCCGAGCCGGCTGGACCGCCTGATGGCGCGGGATTGCTGGAATTCGGTTTCAGGCATCGAACGTCCTTGTCCGTCGGGTTGGCGACGCTATGGCAAAAGGGTGGGATGTCACTGTCCGGCCGGATAGGCCTTGAGATGTTCGGCCATGGCGTTGCGCTCCTCCTCGGCTTCCTGCTTGCGCAACTTCTTGCGTAGCGCAGCCTTCTCGAAGCGTAGCTTTTGCAGCGGGGTCTTCAATTCCAGCGAGGGCACCGGGACCGGCTTGCCGTCACTGTCGACGGCGACCATGGTCAGGTAGCAGCTGTTGGTGTGCCGTATCACCCGTTCCTGGATCGATTCGGCCAGCACCTTGATGCCGACCTCCATCGACGAGCGGCCGACGTGGTTGATCATCGCCAGGAAGGTCACCAGTTCGCCGACGTGGATCGGCTGCTTGAACAGGACCTGATCGACGGAGAGCGTCACCACGTAGCTGCCGGCATAGCGGCTGGCGCAAGCGTAGGCGACTTCGTCGAGCTTCTTGAGAATCGCCCCGCCATGTACCTTGCCGCTGAAGTTGGCCATGTCGGGGGTCATGAGTACGGTCATCGACAGCTCGTGCTGTCGGGGCAGATCATCGGGCGTCACGGTATCCTCGGTCTCGTCTGGTGCGGCATTTTTATGCGCCAGATGTACCACGTTTGGCCCGGGCTGCCCATCGATCGTCCCGCATGGTCGCTCACGTCCGCTCCCGGGCGTGAGCCTCGAGGGCGGCTAGATCAGCGTCAGCCCCAGCCCGATCACCACCCCCGTGACCGCCAGCTGGATCAGGCAGAAGCCCATGATGTCCTTGGCCTTGAGCCCGGCGATGGCGAGCACCGGCAAGGCCCAGAACGGCTGCAGCAGGTTGGTCCAGGCGTCGCCCCAGGCCACGCCCATGGCGACGCGCGAGGCATCGGCTCCCAGTGCTTCGGCCGCCGGCAGCATGACCGGTGCCTGAACCGCCCACTGGCCGCCGCCGGAGGGGACGAACAGGTTGACGATGCCGGCGCTGATGAACGACCAGAAAGGCAGCGTATCGGCAGTGGCGATGGCAACGAACATCTCGGAGAGCGACTGCGCCAGGCCGGACTGCATCATGATGCCCATGATGCCGGCATAGAACGGAAACTGGATCACGATCCCGGCGCCGCCCCGGATCGCCTCGTTGAGGCTGGCAAGCAGGCTGCGCGGTGTGCGATGGAACACGATGGCGAGCGACAGGAACAGGAAGTTGACGCTGTTGAGGTTGAGTCCGCCGCCGGCGAAGACGAGGTAGTGGACCATGTAGAGCAGTCCCGGCACGCCCACCAGCAGCGACAGCAGGGTGCTGTTCTCCAGGCGCTCGGCGGGTCGCTGGGCCTGGCTGGCGTCCGGGGCTTCCGGTTCCGAGAGCTGGTCGCGGCTGACGAAGACGCTCTCGTTCTCCGGTGGCAGCATCCAGCGATTGATCAGCGGCATGATGACGAACAGGGCGACGACGATGGCCAGGTTGTAGCCGGCGAAGATCGTCTGCGAGGTGGGGATGATGCCGATCTGGGCCTCGCTGAAGTGCCCCGGCGTGGCGATGGTCAGCGGGATCGAACCGGCCAGCCCCCCGTGCCAGACGACGAAACCGGAGTAGGCGCTGGCGATCAGCAGCCGGTAATCGACCCGAATCTGACGCGCCAGCGCCTTGGCGAACAAGGCCCCGATGACCAACCCGAAGCCCCAGTTGATCCAGCTCGCGGCGAGCGACACCAGGGTCACCAGAATGATCGCGCCGGCAGGCGTCCGGACCGTCGCGGCGAGTCTGTCCAGCAGGCGCTTGATCGGCGGCGAGTTGGCCAGCATGAACCCGGTTACCAGCACCATCAGCATCTGCATCGAGAACGACAGCAGGCCCCAGAAGCCGTCGCCCCAGTACTGCATGACCGCCAGCGGCGATTGCCGTTCGAACAGCATCGCGGCCAGTGCGGCGATGATCGTCAGCAGCAGCACGAAGATGTAGGGGTCGGGCAGGTAGCGCTCGACCAGCTTGACCGCCGGGCGGGAGAGGCGCTGCAGCATGAGGGGTATCTCGTCGGTGAACGTGGGGCGAGCGTAACGCATCCCTGCACTCGCCATCAGTCAACCTTGGTCTAGCGAGTTGTTTCCGGGGAGTTTTCGCCGCCGGCGGCCGGGGACCAGCGGGTCCTGCGGTAGTGCAGGTAACAGATGCCGAGGGAGGTCGAGCGGACCAGGGTGAACAACAGGAACGCAAACCACAGGCCGTGGTTGCCGTAGTCCTGGGTCAGCCACCACACCGGCAGATAGCAGGCGATGGCCAGCCACACGGTGTCGCGCATCGCACGGCTTTCGGTAGCGCCGATGAAGACGCCATCGAGCAGGTAGCTCCATACCGCCAGCGCCGGCATGGCGATCATCCAGGGCAGGTAGTCGGAGGCGGTGGCGCGGACCTCCGGCAGGTCGGTCAGCAGCGATATCAGCCCATCACCGGCGACCGCGAACAGCAGCATCGAGCCGCCCGCCACCAGCAGCGACAGTCTGCCGGCGGCGCCCACGGCGTCGCCGAAGTCGTTCCAGTCGCGTCGTCCCACCGAGCGCCCGGTCAGCGCCTCGGCGGCGTTGGCGAAGCCGTCCAGG
This sequence comes from uncultured Salinicola sp., assembly GCF_937921195.1. Taxonomy (NCBI): domain Bacteria; kingdom Pseudomonadati; phylum Pseudomonadota; class Gammaproteobacteria; order Oceanospirillales; family Halomonadaceae; genus Salinicola; species uncultured Salinicola sp. The sequence continues at coordinate 5,044 of NZ_CALFQK010000174.1, read as the reverse complement.
GCGAACGAGACGAGCATGATGAACTGCAGCAGCACGGCATTGGCGGCAAGAACGGTGTCGCCGAAACTGGCCCCCTGGGCGGTGAAGAACGCTTGGGCAAACAGCAGTCCCAGCGTGCGCACGAACAGGTGCTGGTTGACGCGAATCAGCGCCGAATAGTGGCTCCACACCCACAGCGCCTGACGCGACAGCGATCCGCCCAGCTGCCGACAGTGGACGGCGACCCGCCACAGGCCGAAGGCCAGCGCGCTGTAGTCGGCGATCAGCGAGGCCCAGGCCACGCCGTCGCTGGCCAGCCCGAAGCCGACCACGAACAGCAGGTCGAGCACGATGTTGACGCCGTTGGTGAGCAGCAGGATCGCCAGTGTGATGCGCGTCTTCTGCTGGCCGATGAACCAGCCCAGGATGGCGTAGTTGGCCAGCACCGCCGGCGCCGAGAAGATCCGGATATGGGCGTAGTCGGCGGCAAGCTCCATCGCCGCCTCGCTGCCATCGAGCAGCCACAGGCCGAAATCGATCAACGGTTTCGACAGCAGGATCAGCGCCAGTCCGATGGTGGCCGCCATCACCAGCGACTGCGCCAGCAGCAGGCGCACGTCGCTGTCGTTCTCGCGACCCACCGCCTGGGAGGTCAGGCCGGTGGTGCCCATGCGCAGAAAGCCGAATCCCCAGTAGAGGAAACTGAACAGCGTGGCGCCGAGGGTTACCGCCGCCAGATAGCGCGAGTCGGGGAGATGGCCGACGACGGCGGTGTCCACCAGGCCCAGCAACGGTACGGTGATGTTGGAGAGGATGATCGGCCAGGCTAGCTTCCAGACGTGACGGGTCGTGTAGCGGCGGGAGGGGGGATGATCGGTGGCGTTGCGATCCACGGCATTCCTTGGGCTGGCGAACGTGACACGGGTCGATACCGGCGGTTCGACAGGATACGCCGAAGCGATGCGCGTCGCGATGCCGGAACTGGCTGAGAAGACGAAAGGCGGTGGCTACAGCAGCGGCAGCCGCCTGACAAGGGTGTCCACTTCGGCCTGGTGAGTCAGCCGGACGAAGCGGATATGGCGGTAGGTCGGGTCGATCATGGCCTCCAGGTAGCGTCTGCGGTTCTGACGCCATGTCCCCAGCGACCAGAGCAGGATCGAACGGCGACTGAGGAAGGTCTGGCGGAAGCTTTCCCGGTTGCCGGTACCGGGCCAGAGTTCCTCGCGGGTGACGATGCGGGTGATGGCGCGGCGAACGGATTGGCTCAGCACCCGCCAGAAGCCCAGGTCGAGCCAGATGACGACATCCGCTTCGTGCCACTTGATATGACGGGTGCGATCGAAGTTGCCGTCGATGACCCAGCCGTCCAGCGACGCTGCCATGGCCCGGCGGAGGCGAGCGAAGAACTCGTCGTCGGGCGTGCCCTGCCAGCCGGCTTGCCAGTAGAGCTGGTCGAGCTGGATATGCGGGACCTCCAGCACGCTGGCGAGCTGCCTCGCCAGCGTGCTCTTGCCGCTGCCACTGGTACCGACGACATTGATCTTCATGGTGGGCGTTTCGCGAATGACGAGCGCGAGCCGGATATCCGGTCTGCCCGTCTGCAGGTCATTGGGAGGGCGTCGAGCCGGCTCAGGCCGCGGTGATGATCCGGTACTTTTCCATCAGTTGCTCCTTGCTCTCCTCGCGCTCGGGGTCGAGAGGAATGCAGTCCACCGGGCAGACCTGCTGGCACTGGGGTTCGTCGAAGTGGCCGACGCACTCGGTGCAGCGGCCCGGATCGATCACGTAGATCTCCTCTCCGGGCGAGATGGCATCGTTGGGGCATTCCGGCTCGCAGACATCGCAGTTGATGCATTCATCGGTGATCATCAGTGCCATGTAACCGTCCTCGCGGCGCTCACGCGCCGTCTACCGCGAACCGCCGGCGGAGTGCATCGACAACGCACGGCGATACGTGTTGGGAAACGTCCCCGCCGAGGCGCGCGATCTCGCGCACGAGGGTCGAGGAGATATACGAATTTTCGATCTCGGGCGTCAGGAACAGCGTCTCGACATCCGGTGCCTGGGCGCGGTTCATGTTGGCCAGCTGCATCTCGTATTCGAAGTCCGACACCGCCCGCAGCCCGCGCAGGATGATGCGCGCCCGCTGCTGGGCCAGCAGTTCGGTGAGCAGGCCGTTGAAGCCGATCACCTCGACGTTGGGCCACTCGGCAACCACCTCGCGCGCCAGCGCCTCGCGCTCGGCGAGCGGAAGCGTCGGCTGCTTGCGCGGGCTCTCGGCGACGGCGATCACGACCTTGTCGAAGATCCTCGCGGCGCGATGGATCAGGTCCCGATGACCGTTGGTGATCGGGTCGAAGGTGCCGGGGTAGACGACGATGTTCTGCATTCAGGAGACTCCGCGCTGACCGGGAACGTGGCGGACGGCCGACTCCTCGGTCGAAGTCGATTTCCGGTCCGAGCGTCGTGTCCGGGCCGATCTCAGTCCAGTGTACCGAAAGGGTTGTCGACCTTCAGCGACACGGGATTGGCGTAGCCGGGTATCCGGATCGCATCGCGACCGACTTCCAGCTCCGGGCCCTCCAGCACGCCTTCGCCGAAACGGTAGATGACCTCGAACCGTCCGGCATCGGCGGCGGCTTCGTATTGTGCCGCAGCGATGAGCGTCTGCTCGCGACGATGGCGCCAGTCGTCGAGCGCGCGTTGGCCGTGACGCTTGGCCAGCAGGCGTTCGGTCACCTGCGGCGACAGCAGCAGGCCGGTGGCATTGTTGCCGCCGAACCCCTTGGCATTGATGAAGCTGCAGTCGGCGTCGAAGCCGAGCGGCTGCTGGAAGAACCGCAGCCGCTCGGCGTGGACGTCGTCGGCGACGGCGTCGAGGGTCGGGATGCCCGGCACCCAACCGTGGGCGAACGTGCCGAGTGCGCTGGCGATCTGATCGCCGGCGGCGCTGCCCTGGGAGTGGCCGATGAACGCCTTGACCGCGGCGACCGGCCAGTTCTCGATGCCGTTGGCCCGGGCCACCTGGTCGAAGATATGCGACTCGGTGGTGCGATTCTTCGGCGTGCTGGTGCCGTGGGCGTGGAGATAGCTGCGCTGCCGCACGCTCTGCTCGCCCAAGATCGAGGTGGCCAGGGCCACCGACTTGCCCAGGGTGAGATAGTTGCCGATGCCGGGGGCGGAGATCGAGCGCTTCCAGCCATCGGCATTGACGTTCACTTCGGGCACCGCGGCCAGGATCTGGGCGCCGGTCTCCAGCACCAGCGAATCGTCCATCAGCAGCACGAACTGCGAAGCCTCGGCGATGGTGAAGCCGCAGTTGCGGGCAAACGGGCGGCAGGCCCGCTGGTAGTCCTCGTCGGTCAGCAGTTCCAGCGCATCCAGCGCCATCAGGCTCTGGTCGTCGGCCAGCGCGCTCATGGCGCGGAACCCTTCGATGATCTCCGGCGTCACCGGCGCATCGCTGGTGCCGACCATGACGATCCGGCGGCGACCCTGGCGGATGTCGTCGATGCCCAGGCGCAGGTTGTAGAGGAAGGTGGCGCAGGCGCCCTGGATCGCGCCCGTGGCTCCGACGCTGCCCAGGACGTAGGCATTGAGGAAATCCGCCGGCATCTGGCCATAGCCCAACGGCATCTGCTTGGATGTCGTGCGGTTTCCGGTGACGAAGCTCTTGAGCATGCCGCCCCAGCCGGCGTCGTCGAGCTGGCCGATGGAGTTGCCGGCGTAGACGGCGATGGCATCCGGGTCCACCCGGTTGCGCAGCGATTCCCAGTCGAGCCCGCTCTGGCCGAGACAGTCGCTGGCGCCGAAGATCGCCATCGACAGTCCACGCGGGTGGTGAACGCTGCGATAGAAGGTCTCCGGCGCGAAGCCTGCCGGTAGACAGCCGGCAGCCCGCACCAGCGCCTGCCGTCGCTCGGGCAGCAGCGTGTTCAGCGTGCCGGCGGGCACGCTGACCTCGACGGTCTGCTTGTCGAGCTCGCGGATCTCCCAGCCTTCGGGCAGCGGCTGCGGCAGCTGGCGCCGAGACGTGGTAAAGCTCACGGGCTGCGAAAACGTCAGCCGCATCTCGCGATTGCCGGGGATGCCGGCTTCACGGAAGGCGTCGTCCTCGATGCGCCGGATCAGCGTGTGCTTGAGAATCTGCTCGCGATAGCGGGTGACGACCGCCTCCTCGCCAAGCGTCTCGCCATCGGCACCTTGCCATTGGCCATCTTCGCAAGGAGTGACCAATTGCATCAGGGTCGCCAGTGCAACGAGCGTCCGGGTCTGCTCGGCCGCTGGCAGAACGTCGAGAATCGTGCGGCGGTAGGCCTGGTGCCCGGAGGTTCTACCCGCGGCGTTGACGCCGCCCATACCGACGATTACCGGTAAATGTGACAAGCCACGTCCCTCATGAACATTGGGGCAATCGGTGACCATGACATGGGGATGGATCGACTGCGATGAAAGGAGATCCCCGCCGAGAGCTCAGCTTTCGGCCCGGGCCGGTGGAGAAAAACCCCCGAGCGAGTAGGGAAGACAGTGATCGCGCATGCCATCGAAGGCCGTATTGCCAGGATTGGCTGAATGTGGGCAGGGATGATACACCTGCGCGCGCGCGCCGTCATGCCACGCGGGCCAAGCTATCGTTCGATCGCCGCTGCGAAGGTCGGGCCGGCGGCTGGTAGGGTCTGTTGCCGTTTCAGCGCGAACCGCGTTGCTGCGCCAATGGTGTCAGGCCAGGCGCGGCCGTGCATGCAACGGCGACAGACCCTAGAATGCTCGGCCTGTCGCCAGTCCTATTATCGGTGTTCTCATGCAAGCGTCATCGCGCGCCATCGTCTCAAGTCAGCAGGGGCCGCACCAGGATCTGGTGCGCCGCGTCCAGCGCGCCCGCGACAGCGAGTGGAAACGCCCGCCCGCCGAGCATACGCGCCTGGCCTTCGAGAAGACGGATCGGTGGCTGGAGGCCCAGAGCCGGCCGCTGATCCTCGATGCCGGCTGCGGCGTGGGGCTCTCCACCCGTCGGCTCGCCGAGCGTCATCCCGACCACGCCGTGATCGGCGTGGATCGCAGCGAG